>NZ_MOMD01000106.1:0-5029 GCF_001983015.1 Frankia sp. CcI156 | reverse complement strand
ACACCCCCGGCAACGTCCCCACCCCAACCCCAACCCCAGTGTCATTCCACTCCTCCACCACCCGCACCCACTCAGCCGCACCCAACACCGGCACCTGGCTCACCCGCAACGCGGGATCGGCGGCCACCGCGTCCAACACGGCCACCAGGCGCTCCGCCACCTTCTGCACCGTGGGCCGGTCGAACAGGTCGGCCGCGTAGCCGACGGTCCCACCGATCCCCGCCGGTTCACCGTCGGCGCCACGGTGCTCGGCCAGGCTGAACGACAGGTCGAACTTGGCGGCGTTGACCCCGGACCTGTGCGGTTGGATGGTCAGCCCCGGYAGCTCCCAGCCGGTGTCCTGCGGGGTGTTCCRCAACCCGAGGGACACCTGGAACAGCGGGTGCCGCGACAACGAGCGGGCCGGGTAGAGCTCCTCGACCAACCGCTCGAACGGCACGTCCTGATGGGCGTAGGCGGCCAGGTTCCGCTCCCGCACCCGGGCCACCAGGTCGTTGAACGAGGGATCGCCGCCGACGTCGGTGCGCAGCACCAGCGTGTTGACGAAGAAGCCGATCAGGTCATCCAGGGCGGCCTCGCCCCGGCCCGCCACTGCGGTGCCGATCGGGATGTCGTTGCCCCCGCCAAGGCGAGACAGCAGCAGCGCAACTGCGGCCTGCACCACCATGAACAGCGTTGCCCGCCGCCCCCGGGCCAGCCGGACAAGCCGCTCGTGGGTCTGCGCGCCGATCCGGATCGGCACCGCGCCGCCCGTGAAGCTCGGCACCGGCGGGCGCGGGCGGTCGACCGGCAGGGCCAGCTCCGCGGGGATGTCGGCGAGTGCCTCCCGCCAGTACGCGAGCTGCTCGCTGATCAGGCTCGCCGGGTCGGACAGATCGCCCAGCACCGCGCGCTGCCACACCGCGTAGTCGGCGTACTGGACCGGCAATCTGGTCCACTGCGGTACCCGCCCACGCAGCCTGGCGGTGTAGGCCACCGACAGGTCGCGGGCCAGCACGCCCATCGACCAGCCGTCGGAGGCGATGTGGTGCGCCACCAGCAGCAGCACGTGCTCCCGGGGGGACAGCGTGAACAGCCGTACCCGCAGCGGCGGCTCGCTGCCCACGTCGAACCCGCGCCCCAACTCGGCGGCCATCAGCGACGGCAGCTCCGCCTCGGTCACCGCCACCATCACCAGTTCCGGGCGGCCCACCGTCTCGTCCAGCAGGTGCTGACCCGGCACGCCGTCGACGTCAGGGAAGACCGTCCGCAGGCTTTCGTGACGCGCCGCGACGTCGGCCAGCGCGGCCTGCAGCGCCCACCGGTCGAGCTGCCCGGTCAGCTTCAGCGCGAGCGGCACGTTGTAGACCGCCCGTCCCTCCTCCAACTGGTTGAGGAACCACATCCGGGCCTGGCCGAACGACAGCGGCGCCGGGTCCGGCCGTACCCCGGCAACCAGCTCGGGCCGCGAGCGGCCACCGGCCTCGACCACACGGGCCACCGCCGCCGGGGTGGCGCCGGTGAACAGGGTGCGGATTCCCACCTCGACGTCGAGGACGGCCCGTACCCGGGCGAGCAGCCGCATCGCCAGCAGGGAGTCGCCACCCAACTCGAAGAAGTTGTCGTCRGCCCCGATCCACTCCAGCTTCAGCACGTCGACGAACAGCGAGCACAGCACCTCCTCGATCGGCGTGCGCGGCTCGCGCCCGGTCGCCATGCGGCCGAAGTCCGGCGCGGGCAGGGCCGCCCGGTCCAGCTTGGCGTTGCCGGTCAGCGGCAGCTCCGCCAGCGGGACGACGGCGGCGGGGACCATGTAGTCCGGCAGCCGTCCCGCCGCGTACCTCCGCACCGCGGAGCCCGTCACGCTCTCCCCCTCGGCGGGCACCACGTAGGCGACCAGTTGGCTGTGGTCGGCCTGGCTGGTGTGGGCTACCACCGCGACCCGCGCGACCCCCGGGCAGCCGGACAGCACGTTCTCGATCTCGCTCAGCTCGATCCGGAACCCGCGGATCTTCACCTGCGTGTCGGCCCGCCCCAGGAAGACCAGCAGCCCGTCACCGGTCCACCGGGCCAGGTCCCCGGTCCGGTACATCCGCTCGCCCGGCGTGCCGAAGGGGCAGGCCACGAAGCGTTCCGAGGTGAGGCCTGGCCGGTTCAGGTAGCCGCGGGCCAGCCCGCCGCCGGCCACGTACAGTTCTCCCCCGACGCCGGGCGGGACCGGCTGCAGGAAACCGTCCAGCACGTAGATCCGGGTGTTGTCCAGCGGGCGGCCGATCGGCACCGACGCCGGCACCTGGTCGCCCGCGGTGAAGGGGAGGTGGGTGGCGAAGGCGGTCGTCTCGGTCGGCCCGTAGGTGGACCGCACGACCATGTCCGGATGGGTCTCCAGCAGAGTCCTCACCGCGGCCGCCGAGACCACGTCGCCGCCGGTCGACACCTCGCGTACCCCGGCGAAGATGTGCGGGGTCTGCTCGCCCAGCGCGGCGAACAGGCCGGCGGTCGCGTGGACGTTGGTGATCCGGTGGGCGGCGATGAACCGCTCCCGGTCGGCGGCATCCAGGTCACCGGCCGGCGCGACCACGACGGTGCCGCCGCGCAGCAGCGGCACCCACACCTCGTAGGTGGAGGCGTCGAAGGCGTGGTTGGCCTGCACCATGACCCGCTCGGTCACCTCGGCGGGCCAGGCGCCATCCAGGCAGAAGCCGACCACGTTGCCGTGGGTGACCGCCACTCCCTTCGGCACCCCCGTCGATCCCGAGGTGTACATGACGTACGCCAGGTTGGCCGCGGCCGGGGCAACCGGGAAGGGGCCGTCGCCGGCCGGCACCTCCGAGGGGACCCGGACGATGTTGGCGGCGGGCAGGCCGCCCTCGCGGGTCATCGGGTGGTCGATCGTGGCCTGGCCGACCAGCAGCGCCACGGGTGCGGCCTCGGCGATCACGGCCTTCATCCGCTCCAGCGGGTTGGCGGCATCCAGCGGCACATAGGCGGCGCCCGCCTTCACCACCCCGAGCAGCGCCACCACCAGCTCGGCCGACCGCTCCATCAGCACCCCGACCAGGCTCTCGGTGCCCACGCCGAGCGTGGCCAGCAGACGGGCGAGCCGGTCGGCGCGCGCGTTCAGCTCCTGGTAGGTCAGCGTGACGTCCCCGTCGATGGCGACGGCGTGCGGATGCTCGGCGACGCGTCGCTCGAACGCCGTGACCAGCGACCCGGCGTCCACCGGCACCGCGGTGTCGTTCCACCGCCGGATCACCAGATCCCGGCCCGTCTCGTCCAGGATGCCGACCGTGCCGACACGGGCGGCCGGGTCGGCGGCGATCGCCGCCAGCACCCGCACCATGGCGGCGGCCAGCCCCTCGGCCATCTCCCGCTCGTACACCTCGGGCTGGTAGGACAGCCGCAGCTCCAGCCGGTCCCGGCCAGGGACCACGGCCAGCGCGAGCGGATAGTGCGGCGCCTCGTGCCCCCCGGCCGGGGTGATCGTCAGGTCGCGGTCGTCAGCCATCGCGGAGACCCACGACGAGTCGAGCGGGTAGTTCTCGTAGGCCAGCAGCGTGTCGAAGGTGGCGCCGGGGCCGGTGATCCGCTGGATCTCGGCAAGGCCCAGGTAGTGGCAGGACATCAGCGCCGTCTGGCGGGCCTGCAGCGCCGTAAGCATCTCGGCGACCGGCTGGGCGGGGTCGAGCGGCACCCGGATCGGCACGGTGTTGATGAACAGGCCTACCATGTCCTCGACCCTGGGCAGTTCGGGCGGGCGGCCCGCCACCACCGCGCCGAACACCACGTCACGGCGGCCGGCCAGGYGGCTGACCAGCAGTGCCCAGGCGCCCTGGACGACCGTGTTCATCGTCAGCTCATGACCACGAGCGAGGGCCCGCAGAGCTGCCGTCAGCTCGGGGCTCACCGAGGTGTTCACGCGCTCGGCCGGCTGCGGCTCGCGCACCGGATCGGGCTGGGCCACCAGGGTCGGCTCGTCCGTCCCGGCCAGCTCGACCCGCCACGCCTCACGGGCGGCCTGGCGGTCCTGGCGGCCGAGCCACTCCAGGTAGTCCCGGTACGGCGAGACCGGCTTCAGCCCGCCCGTCGTGCCTCCGGCCTGGTAGACGGCGAACAGCTCCCGCGTGAACATCGGCTGCGACCAGCCGTCCAGCAGGATGTGGTGGATGGTGAGCACCAGCCGGTGGCGCCGCGCACCGAACCGGATCAGCAGGAAACGCAGTAGTGGCGGCTGCGCCGGATCGAACCCGCGGTCCCGCTCCTCGGCGGCCAGCCGCATGGCCTGTTCCAACGCCGCTTCTTCCGCCAGGTGCGCCAGGTCGACCTCACGCCACGGCAGCCGTACCTTCCTGGCGATCACCTGCACGGGCTGGTCCAGGCCGGAGAGCTGCTGGAACCCGGCCCGCAGGTTGGCGTGCCGGTCCAGCAGGGCCTCCCCGGACGCCCGCAGCAGCGCCGGGTCCAGCGGCCCGGTCAGATCAAGGTCACGCTGGCCGGAGTAGACGTCGCCGGTCCGCCCGTCGTAGAGCGTCTGGAAGAGCAGGCCCTCCTGTAGCGGGGACAGCGGCCACAGATCCTCCACGTCGAGCTGGCTCACCGGGCTCTCCTCTCGTGCGTGTTCCGCGTTAGTTCGGCCGCCACCACGTCGAGCTCGCCCTGCGCCATGGCGAGCAGCGGKAAGTCGGAGGGGGTGTGCCCGCCCGCCTCGGGGCGCGCGGCKTGCTCGGCCAGCCCGGTCAGCATCGCCACCCATYCCTCGGCGAGGGCAGCGACCCGCGCCTCGTCGAACAGGTCGCCGGGCCAGGACAGYAGGACGGTGAGCTCCGCGCCCGCCGGGCCGTCGCGCACGACGCCGCCGGCTTCCAGCGCGTAGGAGGCGGGCAGGGTACCGGTGTCGCCGCCCAGACCGAGCTGCCACCAGTCCGCCTGCTCGTCGCCCTGGGCCCTGGGCGCGACGGTGAAGCGGCCCATGTAGTTGAAGCCGATCTGTGGGGTGGGTAGCGCCGCGAGGACCGGGCGCGTGTCAGGGTTGAGGTAACGCAGCAGCCCG
>NZ_MOMD01000105.1:0-5321 GCF_001983015.1 Frankia sp. CcI156 | reverse complement strand
CAGGACGCCCTCGACACCGCCTGCACCATCCACCTCCCCGCCGAACCCAGCTGAATCACTGCACCCCCAAAGGACTTCCAGGCTCAACCACTTAGTTGCTGTGTAGCGATTCGCTGCTGACCTGGGGTGACACGGCGTTTTTGGTCGTGGTTCGGCGCCGTGTCGTGGTTCTACCGTCGACTCCCATGTTGCTGATCTTCTTCTCGTCACGGGGGTGGGAGTCGTGGGATGTCGAGGCAGCGCCGCTGATCCCCGAGCGCATGCCGGTGCTGGTCGACGACGATCTGCGGTTCGAGGACGGGCCGGGGTGCGTGCGGCCGGCGGCGGTGGTGAACCGGTGGCTTCGTGAGCTTCCGGCGTGCGGTGTGCCGGCGCCGCGGTCGTGGGCGGCGTATGCGCGGGCGGTGAAGGACTGGGTGGAGTTCCTGGCCGGGCACGGCATCGACGTGCTCGGCCCGCGCGAGCAGCTCAAACTGGCACTTGGGAAATATGCCGAGGACCGGTCGGCGGGGCCGGTGGAGCGGCGGCTGGCGGCGAGCACGTGGAGCCAGCACATAAGCATCGTGAGCATGTTCTACCGGTGGGCGATGGCCGAAGGCTATGCGTCGGCCGAGCCGTTCACCTACCGGACCGCGAAGGCCATGGTCGGCGGCATGGTGCGTGACGTCCGGGTGAACCTGGCGATGCGCCGAACTCCGAAACCGCACGTCACGATCAAATATCTGGAAGCCGACTTTGCGACGTTGCTGCTGAACGCGCTGGCCGGGCTGGACCGGGACGGTCAGGCGGATGCTGGCTATGCGGGGCGGGAGCTTGCCCGTAACCGGGCGGTGGTCGGGTTGGCGTTGGCGACGGGCCTGCGGTTGCAGGAGTTCTCGTCGCTGCTGGTCTATGAGATCCCGACGCCGCYGTCCCGGCCGGGGGCGCTGCCGGTGCCGTCCGGGGTGGCCAAGGGCCGTAAGTTCCGTACCAGTTGGATCAGCGTCGAGGCGCTGAGGGTTGTGCATGATTATGTGACGCTGGACCGGGCCGCCGCGGTGGAAGGAGCATCATGGTGTCCGCCGGCCCGGTGGGGTCCTGCGCTGCGGGTGAGCGAGCCGGACATGCGTGGCGGGCGGATTAACGGGGTGCGCCGGGACTGGGATGCGCTGACGCCGGGCGAGCGGCGGCGGCTGGTCGCTCCGGATGGTGGTTCGTGCCTGTTGGCGGTCCGCTCGGACGGCGGACCGTTCACCGCCTGGGCGACCGTTTTGGAACGCGCGTCGGATCGTATCCGGGCACGTGTCGAGCTGCGGTTCCCGCATGTTCATCCGCATCGGCTGCGGCATTCTTTCGCGATGGCCACGTTGGAACGGCTGGTGGATGGGCATTACCGGCGGGCCGCCGAACTGGTGGCGGCCGGTGGAGACGGCGGGCCGGACGCCGCGTTGGCGTTGTATCTGAGCAAAGCCGATCCGCTGCTGGTGCTGCGGGATTTGATGGGTCACTCATCGGTCACCACGACGGAGGCTTACCTTCGCCGGTTGGACACCACCCGGATTTTCGGGGAGGCGTATGCGCGAGCCGGCGCGGCGGCCGGCCTGGCCGATGATCCGGCGGCGGACACCGAGGTCGCGGCGGAGTTCACCGACGAACCTGGCGAGGACGACTGATGCCGGCCACGGTGACCGACGACGGGCTGGGGATCGTGTGCGTGTTCAGCGACGGCAGCCGAGCCAATGCCCGGCAGGACTACCGTCGGGGGCCCGCTGTCGCGTGAGGCGCGCAGGCAGGACCTGTTGCACCGCGCCCGCGCCGAGGACGTGCTGCACTGACAGCAGCACCAACGCCCCATCTCCGCGGAAACGCTGCGCAAGCGGCTCGCCGTTGGCACCGGGACAGCCCGCGGCCTGGTCGCCCAGTTGCGCGCTGACATCCACGGTGCGCTCGAYGGTCGCAGCAACCGGCCGACGTCGTAGACCAGGGCGGCGAACCGAGGGACGCAGGTTGGCCGGTCGCTGATCCTCCTGCTCGGCCGACAGATCACACGGTGGTCGCCGGTGCGGTGGTGGTCGGGCTGTCATCCTCACGGGTGAACAGCGTCATGGCGGACGTCGGTCGGTGCGGTCAGCTCGCGGGGGGATTGCGGATGGCGGGTCTTCTGGAGAGCGTCGAGCCGGATGGCACGGGCGGGCATGTCGAACATGGYGCCGGCGGACGCCATGACCGGCCACCGGGTCGGCCGGCCGTCTTCACTCGGAACCGAACCGCCCAGACGGCTGCTGTTAATATGGGGGCGTGGACCRTTCGTGCCTCATCTGGTGGCGCTCTTCCTGAGCTTTAATGCGTGGAGTCATGTTGACCATAGCTCTTCCCAGACCAGACCGGTTTCGGCGAGGAACCCCAACAGCAACGGGGGCCGGTACTGCATTCGTTTCAGCCCGTGCTTGACCGCCTGGCAGACCTCGTCGAGGGCGCGGGCAGCCAGGTTCACCACAGCGGTGCGCTTGAGCTGTGACCACACCCCCTCGGCCGGGTTCAGCTCAGGGGCGTAGGCCGGTAGCAGCACCGCGCTCACCCAGYCCGCGTGCTCCCGCAGGAACGTGGTCATCTCCGTCTGCCGGTGGATGTTCACCCGGTCCCAGACCAGCACCAGCCGGCCCCCGGGAAGCTGCGCATGCGCGGCGGCCAGCAGATCCCGGCAGTCCTCCCAGCCGATCCCCCTGCGCCCGCCACCACCCCGCCAGGTCCGGGCCCGGTAGAGCAGCCGCGGACGCCAGCCGGGCCGGTAGCAGACCATCCCGACCACACTCACCCGGCCGTTCCCACCCCGCCCCGGTACCCGCACMACCGGGGTCCGACCCCGCCGGCCCCAGGTCCGTGCCCGTGGCGGCCTCAGCCCCTGTCCTGTCTCGTCGAGGAAACAGATCCAGGCGTCCTGGGCCGCCRCGGTCTTTTTACCGCCGGCCACTCCTCCTGCGCCCAGGCGTCGACCGCGGCGTCGTCGCGTTCGACCGCGCGGCGGGCGGGGAGCTGGCACGACCAGCCCTGCCGGTCCAGCAGCAGCCACAMCCCGGCCAGGGTGTAGTCCACCCCGAACTCTGCTGCGATCACCTGGCGGACCCGGGCCAGGGTCCACCGCTGATCCTCCCAGCCGTACGGCCCCGGTCCCCGGCGCAGGACCGCCTCCAACCGGGCCAGGTCCCGGTCATCCAACCGGCACCGCGACCCCGGCCCGGCCGAGCGCAGCCCGGACTCGCCCTCGGCCTCCCAGGCGTGGTGCCAGCGGCTCGCGGTCTTCGGGGTCACCCGGAACTCCCGGGCGACCTCGGCCTGGCTCGCCCCCGCGGCGAACCGGCCGGCCGCAGCCCTCCGGACCCGCTCACGTTCCACCTGCTCGGCGGGCGTCAACCCGCCACCCGTCGCATATCTCATATAGCCGGTCTACCCGATTCACACCCGCCCGTAGACAAACACAGAAAACCAGCTTGACCTCGAAGATTAAAGCTCAGTAGTAGGAGCGGCCGCCTTCCCAGCTGTGATCGCGCCGTTCGGATGGACGGCCCTTCGCGTCTCGGGGATCGGGCTCGTGCCATCGCGACGGCGGGACCGACCTTCCAGGAGATCCCGTGAACACTGATTCCGCGTCCATAGGCCTAGATACCACAGACTCGGACCCCGCTACCTCGGCGCTCAGAACCTCCGCCGCCCAGGCGCGCAGCGCGGAATTGGAAGAACTGATTCTCAGCAACCCCGAGCGGTTTCGGGTACTGACGGGTGACCGTCCTACCGGGCGCCTACATCTCGGGCACTACTTCGGCACGTTGCACAATCGGGTTYGCCTTCAGGATCTCGGGACGGAGATCTTCCTGATTATTGCTGACTACCAGGTTCTGACCGATCGCGACGTAGCGGACAACCTGACCGCCCACGTGGAGGAACTGGTCCTGGACTACCTGGCCATCGGCATAGACCCGGCACGCAGCACGATCTTCACACACAGTGCCGTCCCCGMCCTCAACCAGCTGATGCTGCCCTTTCTAAGCCTTGTCTCCGTTGCCGAGCTGAACCGCAATCCCACCGTCAAGGAGGAGATCGCGCATTCCCGGCAGTCGRCCGTCAGTGGCCTGATGTACACCTACCCCGTCCACCAGGCCGCCGACATTCTCTTCTGCAAGGGAAACCTGGTCCCAGTGGGCCAGGACCAGCTTCCCCACCTCGAACTCGCCCGCACGATCGCCCGCCGCTTCAACGACCGCTACGGCGACGGCACCAGACTGTTTCCAGAGCCCGAGGCGCTCCTGTCGAGCGCGCCCCTTCTCCTCGGCACGGATGGCTCCAAGATGAGCAAGAGCCGGCGTAACGCTGTGGCCCTGGCTGCGACCGCCGACGAGACCGCCCGGCTGCTCAAGGGAGCGAAGACCGACTCCGAGCGCCACATCACCTACGATCCCGCGAACCGTCCCGAGGTGTCCTCCCTCCTCCTGCTCGCTTCGCTCTGCCAGAACCGGCACCCTCATCAGGTCGCCGACGACATCGGCTCCGCCGGGGCCGCCGCACTTAAGAAGATCGTGATCGAAGCGGTCAACGACTACCTGGCACCGATCCGGGCTCGCCGAGCCGACTACGCCGAGGACCGCTCCCATCTGCGCCGTGTGCTCCGCGAGGGCAACGAACGAGCGGGAGCCGTCGCCGACGCAACCCTCGCCGAGGTGCGTACCGCCATGAACAGCCACTACTGACGGTCTGGGGTCACCGGCCGGCCGGGTCGGCGCCGAGTCGCCCGAGACTGCCGAGCCACACCTGGCACCGGGCGGCTTCGGTGGCGACCCGGCTGTGGTGGCCGCCCGGCTTCCAGGAAGAGGGCCGCGGGAGTCGGTCAGAGCTGCCGGTCAACCGTCAGAACGGACTTCTTCGTGCCGGCCGCGGCCAGAGTCCCGCCCAGCAGAAGCGTCCCCACCGGCCAACGACGCATATGCACCGGTAGAGTGACGCAATAGTCGCCGACGCGCAGGATCAAGCCCTTGCCCACCAGGTCCCGCGCGGCCGCGGCATACTGCGGAGTCCGGGTCACGTCGGCCCACGCGCATCCCGACATTCCCTGCCGGAGCACGTCGATGAGGACGGCGTCGTCGACGATGAACCGATTCGTGGCCTCGCTCCTCTGGTCGACTACGGAGACGAAGTCCKGCCCCTTCCGGAAATAGAACAGACCAAAACTGCCCGCCGATCGCCAATGGCCGAGGGGGAGTTCTCCCTCGCCCAGGACGGTCACCTTCCCCCAGGGCCTCGGCAAGTTTGCTGGTAAGCAGACTTTCGGCGTTGTGTGGGGCTTCCAGTGG
>NZ_MOMD01000104.1:0-6837 GCF_001983015.1 Frankia sp. CcI156 | reverse complement strand
GTCCCGGTACGACAGCGCATACCGCAGGTACCACCGCACCGCCAGCACGATCACCTCGGGAGGGAACCGGAACCCAGCGAACTCCGATGGCGGAGCCAGCGGACGGACACGACGTCGACGCATGACWCGATCATGACTGATCGGTGGCCGCGATGGCGGACTTCGCCGATGCAACAGTGCCCGACCTCGACCTGTGCCGCGGCGAACCGTTCGACCAGCTCGCGCAGCCAGCGCAGCTCGCGGGTGGCGTCCGCGACAGTGCCCGGGGTGATGCACACCCGCGGTCCCGCCGCCGGGCGCCGCAACCACTCCGGAGCCAGTCCCCCACCGTTGTACGGCAGGTACCGGATGCGGATACCCAGCCGGCTGCCGACCA
Source organism: Frankia sp. CcI156 (assembly GCF_001983015.1). Classification (NCBI taxonomy): domain Bacteria; kingdom Bacillati; phylum Actinomycetota; class Actinomycetes; order Frankiales; family Frankiaceae; genus Frankia; species Frankia sp. CcI156. The sequence goes on along the minus strand of NZ_MOMD01000104.1, from coordinate 6,461 downwards.
GCGGCGCGGCCAGCGCGAGCGGATCATGCACCAAAAGGTCGGGCTCCCAGTCCCTGCAGAGATCGACGACCCCGTCGGCCATCCCTGCCGCGACCGCCGCGAACCAGGTGGTCGCCTGGACGAGGCGGGGACCAGGCCGCGCACTCGGGTCGGATGGCGGCGCGGCAGGCTGGATCAGGCCGGGAGGCGGACTGGGACCGACCGGCGAGACCGACAGGCCGCACGCCGCGAAGTCGGGAGCGACCGCGACCCGCACCTCATGGCCGGCGAGCTGTATCGCCCATGCGGTGGGCACCATCGGAAGAAGATGCCTGGAAAGCGGGCATGACACGAAAAGGATACGCACGTCGTCCCCTCTGATTCGCGCGCTGACGCGGTGTCAGCCCGCGCACTCGTCGTCCGGCGACGTCCGTTTATCCGGCGGCGTCCGCCACGTGTTGCCCAGCCTGGTCCAGGATCAGCCGGACCTTTGAGCCGAGCTCGGTGCGGATGAACGAACGGGCCTGCTCCAGGYTGGTGCTCGCGCCGAGGAGCTCCGCGATCCCAGGGCCGTTGATCACCACGGTCTGGATCGAGCGGACCACAGTGTGATCGCCGCCGTCCTCGATGTCCCACCGCACRTGATGGCTGCTGGCCAGTGGCGGCAGTCGTAGCTGCTTGTAGACGATCCCGCGGGGTGGTCGGCCCACCCGCGCGGTCCGTGTCGTCAGCACACCACCCCGGCGCTCCGCGGTGTCGATCTCCACGAGCTGGACGTCCGGCTCGTCCTGCTGGACGTCCACCCGCGTCACGTGGGGCAGCCGGTCGGGCCACCGGTCGACCGCATACAGGAAGTCGTAGACACGATCGGCCGGCCCGTCAACACGCACGTCGTCGTGCAGCGTAAGCAGGAAGTCGGGTGCACTCACCGCCCGCTCCGCGGCGGCCCGCACCGCGGCCGTCTCCGCCTCGGCCACCACGTCGACCTGCCGGACCACCGCACCGATGTCCGCCGATACGCCCGCCGTCACGCGCAGCTCATGCGCCAGCCTGAGCAGGCATTCCCCGTCGGAAACCGGGACGACGGTCCAGGCACGCTCCATCGACTCCAGCGGCGGCGGTGGCTGCTCCACGCGGAACCAGATCCGTAGATCCTCCTGCTGACACCGACGGAACGCGACCYAGCGCTCGACCCGGGTGCCGGATGTGGTCCACATCCCCACCCGTTCAAGTTCGCCGTCCGTTCCCAGCCTCTCGGCGTGAACAAACGGGGCGAAGATGCTCGGCCAGTGCTCGAGCCCGGCCAGCAGCCGGTAGACGAAACCGGCTGGAGCGCCCACCCGAATCTCGTGTTCCCTGCGCAGGAATGGGGCCAGCGTCATCGGAGACGATCCCTTCGGTGGAGACGGTGCGGAGCGAGCGGACAGCGGCGGCCCGGACAGGGCGGACTGGGCAGACCGGCAGGGTCAGGCCAGCCAGAGTGTTGCGTGAGCCGATCCGTCGGCCGCGGTGGAGGACCCCGCGACCGCGCCTCGGTCGTTCACGCCGTACGCCTCCGCCGGCCCGGCGGTGGCGGTCGGCAGCCGGGTGACCTGGCCGCTCGGACTCCACGCCACCGCGCTGCGGGTGCCGTCGCTCGCGCTTAAGAAGCCGATGACGATCCCCCGCTCGTTGACGCCATAGGCACCGGCACCGGTGTCGCCGGGCAGCGGCGGCAGCTCGGTGATCCCACCGGCGTGGTCCCAGCGGACCGCGTGCGACCTCGCACCCGTGGTGGCGAGACCGACGATGATGCCGGTGTCGCTGACGGCGCTCGCCTCACTGGAGTCGCTGCCCGGCAGGTCGGCGAGTCTGGAGACGGTTCCGTCAGGGTTCCACCGGACGGCCCGCGCAACGCCGGCTGCAGTCTTCGAATAGCCGACGATCACACCCCTGTTGTTGATCCATCCCGCGGAGCTGGCGGTATCCCCCGGTAGCTGGGGCAGGGCCACGGGCGTGCTGGCCGAGGTCCACCGCAGCGCGTGGTACAACCGGTCCGGCCCACTCCAGAAGCCGATGACCGTGCCCTGGTTGTTGACCGCATAGGCCCGGCTCAGAATGCTCCCGGCAGGCGTCGTCAGCGCGGTGATCTGGCCAGCCGCGTCCCATTCCACCGGATGGGTGGGGCCACCGGGAATCAGGGAGGCGCCAACCGTCACGGTGCCAGCGTCGTTGATGGTGAAGGCGACGCTCGCCTCGYCCCCGGGCAGGGTGCCGAGGTCGGTCGGTACACCCAGGCTGTTCCACCGGACGGCGTGGTTGCGGCCGCTGGCACTCGCCGAGTAGCCGACGACGACCGCGCTGTTGTTCACGTCGTAGGCGCCGCTGCTGCTGCCGCCGGGCAGGGTACCGAGGTCGATCACCGACCCGCCGGTGCCGGCCGACGAGGGTCCGGCGCTGACCAGCGGGAGGGCCAGCGCCACCACCGCAGCACCGATCGCGCGAAAACCGCGGACGCGGCGGGTTCGCCGTCGCCGCGTCGTCCCGGCAACTCGGGGTGACGTGCTTGTTCCGGTCATGCGCTTCCTTTCACAAGGGAATGACAACGGCGCCTGCCGACGTGGTGCGCAGCGGCGCGCGGAACGGTTCGCGCCTGCCCGCACAGCATTCGCGCGTGGCGGTCCTTCGTCGGCGGTGGCGGAGCGGGGCGCCGGAAGCCTCGGGCCTGCTTTGCGTGAGCCGTTGCCGGACGGTGTGCGTCAGGTTTCCCCGGCCGGCGGGAGTTCTTCGGCGGCCGGGTGATGATCCTCCAGGGATCGTCGCGGTCTCCTTGTCTCGGCGGGGCGCCGGACTCCGCGTGCGGGACCTGGACCGCAACGCGCCGTGCCTCGCGGAAAAGATCTCAGATCGCTCTCGAGCGTCACCAGCGCCGCGCTCCGGAGTCGACCGAGGCCCGTTCGCGGCCTGGTCGAGATGCGCTGGAGATCCACTCGGCACCTGCTGGAGGTCCCGTCGAGGCAGCTGGGGTGAGTCGGTCCGGTCCTGGTGTCCGGCACCGGGCGCCCCGGGGGCGAGGCTGTCGGCAGCGCCGTCCCGTGGCCCTCGCGGCGCGACGACCCGGCACCCAGCAGCTTGCGGAGTGATTCACTCCGTTATAAGATCTCCAAATCGGAGTGAATCGCTCCGATTGACGAAGAGGGCGGGATTGTGCGCGCTGTGGTGATGGACCGGTTCGGCGGCCCGGAAGTACTCACGGTCCGCGACGTCGCGGATCCGGTTCCAGGACGCGGCCAGGTGCTGGTAGCGGTCGAGTACGCCGGCATCACCTTCGTCGAGACGCAGGTCAGGGCTGGCCGTGGCCCTGCGCTGCGAAACCCTCCGCCGCTGCCCCGGGTCCCGGGTAACGGCGTCGGCGGACAGGTCGTCGCCGTCGGAGCGGACGTCGACCCGGCCCTCGCCGGAGTGGTGGTCGTCACGACGACGGGAGGCACCGGCGGCTACGCCGAGCTCGCCGTCGCGGATGCGGACGACCTGATCCCGGTGCCCTCCACCGTCCCGGTGCGGGACGCGGTGGCGCTGCTGGCGGACGGCCGCACCGCGGTCCTCCTGCATGGCCAGGCGGAGGTGAAGCCCGCCGAGTCGGTGCTGGTCGAGGCAGCCGGCGGCGGCCTCGGCAGTCTGCTGGTCCAGCTCTCGGCGGCCGCCGGCGCCACGGTGATCGGTGCCGCGCGCGGCACCGCCAAACGTGAGCTGGTGATGTCCCTGGGCGCGGCGGCCTACGTCGACTACTCCCGGCCGGGCTGGACGTTGGAGGTCGTCGAGGCCACCCGCGGGACGGGTGTCGACCTGGTCTACGACGGTGTCGGGGGTGACATCGGCGCCCACGCCCTGACCACCCTGCGGGCCGGCGGACGGATCAGCATCCACGGAATGGCCAGTGGCAGCTGGACCGAGCCGCCCGCCGGCGTGACGGTGATCAGCGGTGATACGCCGACACCGGAGCAGATGCGTGCGCTCGCCGCGGAGGCGCTCGCGCAGGCGGMGGCCGGCAGGCTACGCCCGATCATCGGTCAGACCTACCCGCTGGGCGAGGCGGCCGCAGCCCACCAGGCGATCGAGGACCGGGAGACGGCCGGCAAGACCCTGCTGGTCCCATGACCCGGCCCGAGGCCCACTCCGGCTCCGCGGATGGACCGAACCCGTCGAACGATCTGGAGCAGGCCGGTCCGAGTCTCGTGCCGCTGGCCACGACCCTGATCGTCGGGGCGTTCGCGGCCCTGCTCGACACCACTGTCGTGGCGGTCGCGATCGACACGCTGGGGCGCGACCTGCAAGCGGACATCACGGTGATCCAGTGGGTCACGACGTCCTACCTGCTGGCGATGGCTGCCGTCATCCCGGTGGTCGGCTGGCTGGTCGACCGGTTCGGCGCCCGCGCGATCTGGTCGGGTGCCCTCGGGCTGTTCCTGGCCGGATCGGTGCTGTCAGGCCTGGCCTGGTCCGCTGGCGCGCTAATCGCCTTCCGGGTGCTGCAGGGCCTGGGTGGCGGCATGATCCTTCCGCTGACCCAGCTGGTACTCGCCCGGGCCGCCGGCCCGCAGCGCTTCGGGCGGGTCATGGGCGTCGTCGGCCTGGTCGGCCAACTGGCGCCGATCTCCGGCCCGGTGCTGGGCGGCCTGCTGATCGACACCTGGGGCTGGCGGTGGATCTTCTTCGTCAACGTGCCGATCGTCGTGGTCTCGCTGCTCATGACAACACGGTGGTTCCCCCGCGAAGACCCGCGCACGGAGCGTTCCCTGGACGTGGTGGGCCTGGTCCTGCTGCCCACCGGCATCGTGGCGATGATCTACGCGCTGTCGAACGTCGAGTCCGGAAGCACGGTGGTGTCCGCACAGGTGCTCGTCGCCGCGCTGGTCGGCGTCGCGCTGCTGGCCGCCTTCGTCCTGCGGCCGACGACACCAGGCCGGCCGTCGCTCATCGATCTACGCCTGTTCGGCGACCGTTCCTTCCGCGGCGGCTCGGTGATGCTGTTCGTCTTCGGCGTGACGAGCTGGGGCCCGATGTTCGTRCTCCCCCTCTACTACCAGCAACTGCGGGGGCTGTCCGCACTTGACGCCGGGTTCGCCCTCGCACCGCAGAGCGTCGGCCTGGGGCTTGCGTACCTCGCAACCGGCCGGTACGCCGACCGGCTCGCGCCACGCCCGCTCGTGGCAGGGGGTCTGGTGGTCGCGAGCGCGGGCACTCTGCCGTTCGTCTTCGCCACCGCCGACAGCAACCTGACCCTGCTTGGCATCTCGCTGTTTGTCCGCGGGATCGGGTTCGGGGCCGCGAGCCTGCCTGCCAGCGCCGCCGTGTACCGGACGCTACGAACGGCTGACATTCCGGGCGCGACCAGCGCGAGCAACGTCATCCAGCGCGTCGGCGCGGCGACCGGCACGGCCGTGATGGCTCTCATTCTCCAGGCGGACGGGTTCACCCCTKCACTCACCTGGATGTTCGTCCTCACCTCGGGCGCGCTCGCCGGGACCGTGTTTCTGCCAGGGCAGAAGCCGGCACCGGCGCCGCGGGACACGGTGCCCACGACGACGGCCACCGGCGCCCAGTAGGTGCGAGCAGGGCATCGGCGGCCCTCGCGGTGTCGCCGGTACTGACGATGTCCGCTGGCCGAGGGAAGTCAGCGGGTCACGGGGCGTCGGAGCGTCTCGTCAAAATCGAGAGAGGGGTCGACACACTCATGATCAACGTTGCGATCGTGATCGGCAGCACGCGCCCGGGGCGGCGCGGCGAGGCCGTCGCGCGCTGGGTTCACGACATCGCGGTCAAGCGGGCAGACGCCCGTTTCGGGCTACTCGACCTCAGGGATTTCAACCTGCCGCATCTCGACGAGGAGATGCCGCCGGCGATGGGCCAGTACCAGCATCCGCACACGAAGGCGTGGGCCGAGGCAGTGGCGGCGTTCGACGCGTACGTGTTCGTCACCCCGGAGTACAACCATTCGACGTCGGGGGCGCTGAAGAACGCCATCGACTTCCTGTACGCCGAATGGCACAACAAGGCAGCGGGGTTCGTGAGCTACGGTGCGGCCGGCGGGACCCGCGCGGTCGAGCACCTGCGCCTCGTGCTGGGTGAGCTCCAGGTCGCCGATGTCCGCGACCAGGTCGCCCTGTCCCTGTCGACAGATTTTGAGGGCTTCGTCGCGCTCAGGCCTGCGGCGCACCAGGAGGCAACGGTCACCGCGATGCTGGACCAGGTCATCGCCTGGGGCGGGGCGCTACGGCGACTACGGCTGGAGGCTGCACCGCAGCAGTAGGCGTGCACAGATACCACGCRGCCCAGGTAAGGCGGGCCGCTGGCCTGGGTCGAGCGCCAGCTCGGCCGGTGACCGCGTTGATCATCGGCCGAGCGAGGTGTCCCCCTCGGCACTGTTGCATCGGCGAAGTCCGCCATCGCGGCCACCGATCAGTCATGATCGAGTCATGCGTCGACGTCGTGTCCGTCCGCTG
>NZ_MOMD01000103.1:0-7636 GCF_001983015.1 Frankia sp. CcI156 | reverse complement strand
ACCGGAGCCCCGCGCCTTCATCGTCTCCACCCCCAGGGACGCTCACACCCAGCGACGCTCACGGAGCGTCACCAAACGTTGCAGGGAAAGGCTCAGTGGGTCATTTCCCCTCGGCGAACCAGGRCGCGGCGGTCCGGACGGTGGAGCCGTCCATCGCGGCGGATGGCCCTATGGCCGCCGCCGTCCTGGCCGCCCTCGAGGTCCCGGCGCTCGTGCTCTCAAACGACTTCGGCGATGATCCGGGCGGGGTCCAAATCCAGGCCTGGTTAGAGCGGCACCGGGTGGCCTCCACGGCCCGGCCGGTGCCGGATCAGTCAACGTCGCACATTGTGATCGTGGCCGACGATGACGGCACCCGAACCTGGTTTCCGTACCTGCCCGGGGTACTGGATGGGCTGATGGCCGTGGACCTCACACCGCTGGCCTCGGCATCCTTCGCCTATGTGGACTGCTACCAGCTCATCGAACCAGCAAGCCTCCGCGCCATCGAGGCCGCCCGCCGGGCAGGGGTTCCGCTGCTGCTCAACCTCGGCGGCTCCAGCCTCAGCCCGGAGGTGGCTTCCGCGCTCCGGGATTGGCCGGAACTGCTGGTGATCCAGACGAACGTGGACGACGCCGCGCACGGGGAGGCCCTGGCGACGGCGGCCTCCCTGCGGAGCCAGACCCGGGCCTCCTGGGTGGTGGTCACGGCCGGAGCCTTCGGCGCGGTCGCCCTMAGCGACACCAGCCGGGTATCCGTTCCCGCCTTCGAGATCGTGGTACGGCACACCCACTGCGCCGGCGCGGCCTTTTCCGGCGGCCTTCTCTACGGTCTGCGTCTCGGCTGGCCGATGGGGGAAACCCTGGAGCTGGCAGCGGCCAGCGGAAGCCTTCGCTGCGAGCGTCCCCACCACGAACCCCTTCCGGACCTGGACCAGCTGCGCGCCTTCATCAGTTCCCGCGCTCGTCTGGCTGCCCCGGCCGCTGGCTGACCGAACGAGAAGCCCGCCCCTACGCCGTTGGAGGGGCGGGCTCTTCGGGGTGAACGCGGTTGGTCGGTCTACGGCGGCGGGTGATTAGTCGCTGATGGGCGGCACCTCCTTTGGATGCGGGGGCGTCGGCCGCGCCTCGGCACCGGCAGYGGCCAGGCATGGGGCGGCGGGGCGGTCTAAAACAGGTCCCACTCCCGGAGTGAAGTGGTCAGCTCGTCCAGGCGGTCCCGCGTCAGGCGTTTGCGGGCGGCCTCGGCGGCCGTTTCCTGGGCGGCGCCGAACTGCCACCAGCGCTCCCCAGTCTTCCGGTCCATGACCAGGAAGCGATCTTTGACGGCCGGGCCGCGGATCACCAGCGACACCGTGAACGGCTCCGCCACCACGGCGCGCACCATCGAGTGATGCAGGGCGTAGCTGCTRCCCACCGGTTCCGGCCRCACCACCAGCGCCTTCAGCGCGTCCGGGGCCGGGGAGTCGTCCACGTCCACATTGCCGAAGAGGTGGTGGCGGTACTCCCCGCGCAGCACCAGGCTGGCGTAACTCCAGCGGTGGTTGTGAGGCCGGTCGAAGTAGCCGGGGAGGAAGACGTGCAGCCGGACCCGGACACCAGCGTCATCCTGGTRCAGCACGATTTTGTCCAGGATGTCGTAGTGCTCGCACAGGGCCAGCAGTTCCGGCCGCGTCGGCAGGCGGAGCAGGGCTTCCCTCACCGCCTCCGGGTCCTCCGCCACCTGCGCCAGCGCCTTGCGGGTGCCGCTCTCCACGGCGTCGAGGTCGTCCCAGTCCAGTCCCCGGAGGGGCTTGATGATCTCATTCATCAGGGTGTCTCCCTCAGTCCTCGGGCTTGGCGGACGACTTCCACAACCGGCACACCGGCACGATGTCCGGCTCCGCGGCGCAGGAGGAGCCGCCCATGACGACTTCCTCGGCGGGGCAACCGCCCTGGCAGGCGGAGGCCTTGCACCCGCCGCACGCGCTCGTCATCAGCGGTTGGGTGAACAGGTCGAACTCGTTGGCCTCGCGGTTCAACACCACCTGCCCGTCCTGCATCCGGGCGAAGTTGAGGTCCGTGTCRAACAGGTACGAACAGACGTAGCAGCGCCCGTCGGGAAAGATCGAAATGCGGTCCAGCGTCCGGCCGATGCACCCCTGGTATCCCTCCGCCGCATAGCGGCTCATCTGGTTTCGCCGGGCGTAGGTGGGCTGGTACCAGACCCGGGTTTTGTAGGCCGGGGCCACCTGGTTGATGACGTCGCAGTACGTCACCCAGGCTGATGGACCCATCGCCATGTCGGCGTTGCCGTGGCCGGTGCCGATGGTGGAGAAGACGTGGAACTTCACGAGGGACACGCCGATCTCGTCGGCCAGGTCCAACAGCTTCAGGGCGTCGCCCCGGTTGGCCCGGTTGACGGTGCAGATGATCCGGGTGTCGAAGCCGCGTCCGGCCAGCTCCGCCGTCGTCTCCAGAGCCACGTCAAAGGTGCCCTCGCCGCGTACCTGGTCGTGGGTGGCGGCGCTCCCGCCGTCGAGGCTGACCTGGACGTAGGCGAAGTCCGCCGGTTCCAGCTGGCGGAACTTCCGTGCCGCGGGCTTCTGGGCGTTCGTGGTGGTGATGACGTCCTCGTACCCCAGCTGCCGCCCGAGCCGGATGGCCTCGATGTAGTTGGGGTGAAGCGTCGGCTCCCCGCCCAGGATGGTCAGCTTGCTGCCGCCCATCCGTCGCCAGGTCCGCAGCGTCTCCGTGAYCTGGGGCAACGGCATCTTCAAGGCGCGCTCCAGTCGTTCGCCCATGTAGCAGTGTTCACAGCGCAGTTGACAGGCCTCGGTGATGTAGAGGTACACATTCCGGAACCGGCCGTAGGCGATCCGGTCAATGTGTTCCGGGGCAGGTGCGTCAGCCCGGCGCGGCATCCGGGCGTGGCCATAGTCGTCCCTCGGGCGCAGGTGGGGAAGATCAAGGAAGGTGGTCATGCGGGGCTGCTCCTGGCGGTGAGGAGGGCGGTAACGGCCTGGGCGGTGTCCTCGGGGGTGGTGCCGCTGTCGAGCGCGTGAACGGTGACGCCGCCACCCGCGAACGCCTCCTTGATCCCGTCAGCGGTCTGGCGGTACCGCTGTAGCCGGGCGCGGAGGAGCCGGGGCGCGTCCCCGCGGCGGGGGTGGAGGATGCCGCCRCACCGCGCGCAGCGCTGGGGGTCGTCGGCGCGGGCCTCGGCGGGGAGGCGGGGGTCACGGATGGGGTCGCGCTCGCAGCGGTGGCAGACCCGGCGGTGATAGGCCCGCCGGTACAGCGTGGTGACGTTCACCGTCAGCTCCACGGCGACGACGGCGCAGCCGGGGGCCGTCTGCCGGAGCGCCGCCAAGAAGTGCCGGACCTGGGCGGCATTGCCGGGGAAGTTGTCGAAGATGACTGTCCCCGTGCCCCCGGCCGTGACCAAGTCCTCCAGGTAGGCCCGGAGGGTGGCAATCACGGTGAAGTCGTCAATCCAGCCCAGGCGTTCCGCGCTGKTGGCCGTGGCCGCCAAGATCGTGGTGGGGACGTGCTCACGCAGGCGGAACACGGCGGTGGCCGGGGCCTTGCTGAGCCGCGCCGTCAGCGTGGTCTTGCCAGCGGCCGGAGGTCCGAAGACCGGGACGGCAACCGTGAGGGTCACGGCATCCCCCTTTCGCACCCTGGGGACGGGGATTGAGATGTCCTCAGGGTCCGGCCRGGGATCGTGGAGGACCACGCCTGTGGTTCGTGCCGGGCATACGCGAGACGCATAGACACTGCGCCGGAGGGTGTTACGGTCGGGTCCGGATCGTGCCCAAACGGTTACGGAACGGGGGATGGCCAGGCATGACGACCACKCCTGACCTACGGCACTGCGCCCGGTGCAAACGCCGCCTGGCCGCCGACAACCCGCAGCCCATGTGCGGCACCTGCCARCGCGCCGTCATCGACGCCCGGGTCCGCCCGCCCGAGGTGCCCCCGGAGTTCTGGGCGCTGGATMAGATGAGCGACGCCCTGGCGACGTGGCACATGGGCCGGGTGATCTTTGCCTACCGGACCCATCCCCACCATGCCCAACCCATCTCTCAGGAGCTGGTGGGCGGGTGGCTGGGCCTGACACAGGCGCAGCTCAGCCGGATAGAGAACGGCCGCGCCCCCGAAGAGCTGACCAAGCTGATTCGCTACAGCCAAATCCTCGGCATCCCGGGGGAACTGCTCTGGTTCGACCGTCCCGGGGAGCCGCGCACCCGGGCCACCGGAGGGAGCCAGGCGCCGGCGCTCACCGTGCCGGTCATCGTCGGCGGGCAACAGGTGGCGCTTCCCATTGACCGCGCCGCCGCGCACTCCCACGGCCTCACTGATCTGGTCGCGGAGCTGGCTTCGGACTCTGGCGAGGCGGGCGCGCCCCAGGTGCCGATGCCCCGGGGGGAGCGGGCCGCGCCCGGGTCGGCCCACGTCGTCCCACTGGCGAGCCTAGAGGAAATGCAGCACTTGGCCGCCGCGATGCAGGACGCGGGCCGCTACCTGGATGAGACGGTGGTGGGCTACTTCGGCCAGCAGTTCACCCGGTGCAAGGCCAACGACGGCCAGATGGGGCCGCTCCGGGCGCTGCCCCTGGTGTTGGGCGTCCTCGATGCCATCMAGTCCCGCGCCCGGGATGTCCGCCCCCAGGTGCGGCGCGCTCTCCTCAGCGTCGGGGCAGACGGGGCAGAGTTCGCGGGCTGGCTCTACCGCGACTTGCACGACGCTACGTCGGCGGCCTACTGGTACGACCGGGCGATGGAGTGGGCGCAGGAGGCCGGGGACCTGCCAATGCAGGGCTACATCCTGCTTCGTAAGTCCCAGTCCGCCTATGAGGACCGTGACGCGACGCGGGTGCTTACCCTCGCCCAGGYGGCGCGCTACGGGCCGTGGAACCTGCCGCCCCGGGTTCAGGCAGAGGTCACGCAGCAGGAGRCACGCGGTCTGGCGATGACCGGCGACCCCATCGGCGTCGTGGAGCAGAAGCTTGACGAAGCTCGCGCGCTGCTGGGGGCGGCCGACGACGACCCGGATTCCCTGGGGGCCGGGTACGACGAAGGAACCTGGTTGTTGCGGTCGGCCACCTGCTACATCGAGGCGGGAAAGCCGGGCCGGGCCGCGGCCCTCTACGGCGAAGTCCTGGCAACCGGCGCGCTGTCCCGCCGGGACGAGGGCTACTACCGGGCACGCCGGGCTGTCGCTCATGCGTTAGGCGGCGAGCCTGACGCCGCCGCCGAGGAAGGCCTGACCGCCCTGCGGCTGGCGACGGCCACCGGCTCCAGCCGCACCACCCGGGAGTTGACGCGGGCCGCCCAGATATTGACGCCCTGGCAGACCCGGCCCGGTCCCCGCCAGCTGCGCGCCGCCCTGCTGGTCTAACCCGCCGTGAGCCAGTCCGCCACCGTGCGGATGACGAAGGCCTGCCACTCCTGGCTTTGGGGGTCGACGTAGGTGGGGTCCTCGTGGACGGCGAAGCCGTGTTGCGCGCCCTCGATCTCCACGAGCTGGTGTTCCGCCTGGAACCGGGGTGCCGCCGCCCGGGAGGCGTCCACCGAAATGAAGGTGTCCTTGGTGCCGTGGACGATCAGGGTGGGCGCGGCGATTTCGGCAACCACCTGAATCGGCCTGATCCAGAACACCTCCGCGAGCATCGCCMGGCCGTGYYGGACCGTCGGGGAGTGGTRGATGAAGCCGTCCTTGGTCAGTCGGGCGGCGGCTTCGTCGTCCAAGAAGTCGCCGTGCCAGTACGGCTTCTGGTCCACGTACCGGTTCTTGTAATCCAGCTGAGGGTTCAGGAGCACCAGCCGGGCCAGCTCCTCCGGCCGCTTGGCTGCGTAGTAGGCGGTCAAGCCGCCGCCGAAGCTGGTGCCAAGCAGGTGGATGACCTGCGCCCCGGTGTCCTCCCGCACCCGCGCCAGCGCCACCGCGATGTCGTTGAGGTGCGCCGTCAGCGTCGTCTCCTCCTGGCGGCCTTCGCTCTCCCCGTGGCCCCGGAGGTCAAAGCGCAGCGAGGCCACTCMCGCCTCCGCCAGCCCGGCGGCCAAGCGCGTGAAGAAGCCGCCCTCTTCCCGGGTTACCCCGCCGCCGTGGACCAGAACCGCGGCCCGTTCGTACGTCGCCTCCGGCGTCACGAGGGTTCCGGCCAGGTGCAGGCCGTCGAAGGTGCGGAGCGAAACGGCGGTGTCGCGCGAGGGCATGGCACTCCTTTGATGATCGGCTGCCGTCCCCTCCATCCTCCGGCCCCGAGCGCACCCAGACCAGAGGTGGCGGCGGCCGGGTGCGGTCACGGYCGCGCGTCTTCACCCGGCGGGAGGTCCCAGTCCAGCGCGCGGAGGCCGTCAGCCACCCGCCGGAGCACCACCAGGTCCGTGAAGACCTCGGCGGGCTGGGCGGGGCCGGATGAGGCCGGACGGTGGGGTAGCGGTTCGGCGTCCTCGGGGAGGACGTGGGCCGGGGCCGCCAGAGGCAGGCTGCACCAGACCACCTTGCCGCCGGAGCGGGGGCGGTAGTACGCCCACCGGGCGCTCAGGGCGTCCACCAGCAAAAGCCCGCGCCCACCTTCGGCGTCGTCTCCAGGCTTTCGCCGCACCGGCGCGGTCTGGTTGGCATCCCAGACCTCAATGACCAAATCGGCGTCCGTGCGGGTCAGGCGCATGGCGATCACGCCGCTCCGGCCTGCCGACGCCCGGCACGCGTTGGTCACGAGCTCCGAGGCCAGCAGTTCCGCCGTATCCGCAACTGCGGCCAATCCCCAGGCAGCCAACGTCGCCGTGGTGTGCTGGCGGGCCGCGCTCACCGTCTTGGYCGTGGCCTCGAACTGCCGGACCGTGGACGAGCGCGCCAGGCGTGGGCGTGCGCTCGTCGAGGTCGCCGGGGCCGTCACGACGGCTGAGCCCCGACGTCGTCGCCGGCGGCCGCGGTCGCAATCAGCCGCGCACCGGCCTCACTGATTTCTGCTTCGATTGCGCGCCGTGCAGCAATGAGCGAGGAGAGGTGATAGAGGTCGGGAACGATGACGATGRCACCGTCCGCGCGCCGGACCGCATCCAGTAGCAGCGTGAGGCCGGGGCGGATGAGCTGGCCCGGCGGCATGTTCCGGTCCACGAACACATCGGCGAGGGCCTGGCCCCGGCGGCGGCGTGGGAACCGAGYCGATCATGCAGGCGGTCTACCTCGGCTTCGTCGTCGTCTTCCGTCCTGATGTAGCCGTACRCCGTCCCGGGCATCCGCGCTCCMTCGCTGGCCGTGGTGACGACCCGGACCGGGGAGTGACCTCAACCCGGCCCGGGACGCCTACGGCAACGGTGAGCGGCACATCATGGGGGGCGCCATGCATGTCGGGTATAGCGACCATCCATATAGTCCAATATCCAATCCAGATCGGCGCCTAACCTCGCTGGGCCGAATTAAATTCAGGATTGATCTGCCGCGCCGACTTTGAGTACGTAATTGGTGTGTAGGAGCGTTCGCGCTTCGCTCAGAACTTCCAATAGGACTTCTGCCACCAGGGGAGCCTCGGCTGAATCTCCGGCCAGCCAGCCGCGTAGCTTCGCTTCCAGCTAGAGTTTCGCAGTTTTCTTGATCCAGATCAGTGTCTGGCAACGGCTGGATAATTTTCCCGATTGCTTTCGGGTGGATGATTCCCTGGTGCCTG
>NZ_MOMD01000102.1:0-7653 GCF_001983015.1 Frankia sp. CcI156 | reverse complement strand
CACCGCCCCCAGGCCGGCCCGCGCCGTCCGCCACCAGGCCAGACGATCCCGGCCCCGCACCGGCACCTCACACTCCAACCGGGCAAAATGCTCGTCCTCCCACCGGCCCACGGCCAGGACCCCCCTCGTCTCGTGATCACAAGGTGGCCCCGGGCAGGCCCCACCTGCGTGGAACAGCCCGCCCGGAACCGTTCACGGCGCCCGCCGAGGACACGAAGGCCAACCCGGCAGGAACCGCCGCCGAGAAGTCCACCGCGTCAAGCCGGAGGCATCGAGAGCAAACAGACGGTTATCGATGCCGGACAGCCGTGCTCACCTAGACGACCGTTCCCGCGCCCGAACCGGCAGCCGAACGGCAAACGATCAGGTATTCATCCGGCAAACGATCAGAAAACATGTGGTCCACCAGGAAACACGCCAGACAAGGCCCACCGACATCACCGGATAGCAGTAAGCATCCGGCTACGCTTTCTCCCGGGAAATCCGGTAACCAGGGAAGCGAGACGTCATGCCCCCTCAGCCCAGCACACACCCGGGATGGAACCCCGGCCAGCTACGCCGCCACCGCGAACAACTCGGACTGAGCCGGGCCGCCCTCGCCGACAAGATCGCCAACATTGACCCTGTCGTGGCCAAGGAAGCGGGGTTCACCCCACCGGCCGCCGGCCCCGAGATGATCARCAAGCACGAGCGGGGCGTCAACTTCCCCGGCACGTCCTACCAGGCGGCTTACTGCCACTTTTTCCAGGCCAGCGAACCCGAACTCGGATTCCGCTACCCCTACCCCCACGAACACAAAGACGATCATGCGGGGTCTGTTACACCACCGCTAGCCGGGATACCCTCACAACACCAGCCCACGCCGCAGACCGAGGGGGTGGAGACCGCGAACCGCAGAGACCTACTCAGCCTCACCGCCGCAGCCATAGGACTCACCGCCACCGGCACAGCCGCAGCGATGATCGCGCCCGCCGACAGGTTGGCCATCCTGGAACGCGCCACCGCCGGCAGCGGCGCGGCATCCGCGGCCGAAGGGGCCCTACAGGCCGTGGTGGCCGACTACCTGCACCATCCCCCCGCCGAGACATTGCGCCGGGCCATCGCGTTGCAGCAGCTCACCGACGCCATCACCGCCCAATACCCGCTACGGCCCGCCGACCAGGCCCGGGTCTGGCGCGTATCCGGTGTCGCCACCGGCATCCGCGGATGGCTGGAGAACAACGCCGGACACACCACCGACGCCCGGCTGTCCTTGCGGGAAGCCCACCGCAGAGGCGAACTCCTCGAAGACAATCAGTTGATCGCCTGGACGCGCTTCATGCAGGCCACCATCGAGGACTACGCCGGCAACCCCGCCGGAGCCGAACAGTACGCGCTCGACGGCCTGCGCCACGCACCCAGCGGACCACAACGGGCTATCTTGCTGGTGGGCAGCCTTGCCGGGGCCCGCGCCGCCCATGGCGACATCCGAGGAGTTGACGCGGCCGTCAGCGAGGCCGAAAGCATCGTTAGCAGGCTGACTCCAGACGAGCGCGGCCCGCGAGAGGATCATCGTACCGTCGTTGACAGCCTTACCAGCATCGGATTGCCGATCTTCTCTCTCGACGTCGGCCGAGTGTATTCCCGCCTTGGCGAGATAGGCCGCTTCATGGAGGTAACGGCCGACGTCCGACCCGCCATCGAGCAGGGCAGTAGCTCACGGACGTCCGTGTTCCGCGCGGATGAGGCAGTAGCCGTTGCACGGAGCAAGTCACCGGATCTTGACAGGGTGGCCGCACTTGCCCGCGAAAGTTTGCGTCTCGCTGGCCCGTTCCAGACCGCTCACATCGCAAGCCGGGTCAACGTCGTCCTCGCCGTGACTGACCGCGACTATCCCGCGATTCGATCATTGGCCGACGAGGCCCACACCTGGCGGATCAGCCGCAACAGGCCCATCGACCTCGTCTAACCGGATAACCTGCATAAACAGCAACGATGTTTGATCGTCGCTAATGTTCTGTACTTCCTCAAGGGCGCCCCTTCGGGGCGCCGGGTGGTTCGTGTCACATGTGCCGCACGCGCCGCGCCGAACAGGACCCGTCCGGACCCGCCGCGCGCCGGGCGGGGCCCCGCCTCCCTTCGGTCGGCACCCCACCCGGGCGCGTCGGCCCGGCCACCCGTTCGGAGCGTCGAGGAGATCAGGGAATGTCACCGGTCGAGGGGTGTGGGTTAGAAGCAGTGCTGCCGCGCCCACTCGCCCCACGAGTGCGCAGAGCGCACCCGCAGGACGAGCAGGCTTGCCCACGGAGCAACCCGGGTCAGGCGTCAAGGATGGTCACTGAAACCGGTCGAGTGACGAGAGCCAGCGCAGCTCACCGGGGGCCAGGACTACGGACCCGGGTCCTGGGTAGCCGCCGGGTGTGGCAGCTACCCAGGACAGACGCGGCCTAGGGCTGCTGACCGAGGATTACCGTTTGTTGAACGGTCTGAAGTAGACGATTCATGGTGTCAAGTTCGTCGAGGGTAGTGTCTGTGTCCTTAGCCATGTGTGTCAGAGACCACAGTAGGTGCATCACGTCGCGGCGTGGGCCGCGGTCGGGCGGGGTTTCGTCGCCGGATACATCCTCCGTCGTCCCGTACGCCCGCATCGCAGCGTCGAGCGCCGCACAGGCGATCGTCGCCCAGGTCTGCCCCGCTCCATTGTCGGTCGGGGCGTTCTCGGTGGGCAGCGCGGCACGGCGAGCGGTCATCGCGTCGTCTACCGTGCGTAGCAGCGTGTAGAGATGGGCGTAGTCATCCGGTGACATCCGGGGGGTTTGGAACAGGCCGAGTAGACGCACCAGCGGACCCAACGCGTGAGTCTGGGCAGCTAGCTCATCGTCCGGTATCGGGGTCTGGGCACGCCGGAGCAGGCGTCCCGCCGCCAGTAGCACGGCTTGAGCCACTTGCAGCCAGTAGGCAGCCGCGTTCACATCGCTCACACCGTCGATCAGACGCAGGTCGAGGCCCGGCAACATCAGCACAGCTTCGAGCTTCATCCCGTCGTGCCCGTCCCACGTGTGGACGTCGACCGCAATCGGACGGTACGACGGAACGATTGTGATCATCGGGTTGATGGTGGGTGTCCACCCGTCATGTGGTGGTGGCATGATGGCCATAGGTCACGTACTCCTGTGGTCGCAGGGGTTCGGGGCTCAGGCCCGGGTTGCGGTGTTGGCGCACCGTTCCGGGCCGCTTTGTTGTGTACCTACATCATCGCTAATTCGCTTTAGGTTGTGAACACATAAGATTCCCTCACAAAGGGCTCTGGCATCTTCACGGCATGGATCGGGCGGGTGTACGCGGTCGGGACGGTGGACGGCCCGCGGAGACCGAAGGGCTCCAGATTAGCGGTTGGGGTCATATGGCCAGGACCGCGAGGGTTTCCGCCGCGCCGGGGTTCGAGACCTTCCGGCCCATGTAGGTGGACAGGGTGATGGACGGGTTGGCGTGGCCGAGGACATCGGCGATCTGGCGGGGGGTATGCCCATCCCCATCGAGGAGGGTGGCAACGGACCTGMGGCCGAACAGGWGGGACGTCAGGCCKGGGAAGCCGGCATCGTTCACGGCGTCGCGGATGTCGGCCTGAGTGTTACTCGGGTCGCGTAGGCCGCCCATCTGCGCGGGGAACACCACCTCGTCACTGTTCTGTCCGYGGTGGCGGGTGCGCAGCATGGCCACGGCCCAGGCCGGGAGTAGCAACAGCCGGTGGCCCGCCTTCGACTTCGGACGAGGCTTGTTGATCAGACCCTGGCCGGTAATCCGCACCACGGTGGACCGGATTTCCACGGTGCCCGCGTCCAGGTCGACCGCGTCCCAGACGATCCCGCATACCTCCCCGATGCGCGCGCCRGTGGCGATGAGCATGTCCACAAGATCGGGGATGTCGCGGCGCCGCGCCCGTTCGTCGTAGGTGAGCAGCGCCCGCAACTGCCGCAGTTGGGCTGCGCCGAGCGCCTTGGATACCGGCTTCGGTTCCGGTCGGGTGATCTGCCCGGCGTCGCGGACCACGTTGCGGTCCATTGCGTCGAGCCGGGCGGCCATCGCGCACATGCCGGACAGCACTGTTCGCGCGATCCGCGCCGCACCTGGGCCGCTTTTGGTCGTGACCGCGCTGAAAAACCGGTCCGCGGTTCCGACCGTGACCTGTCGGGCCTTCACTCCGCCGAGTGCGGGGTAGACGTGCCGGTCGAGGGTGGTGCGGTAGGCCGCGAGGGTGTTGGGAGAGCGGTCTTTCTTCTGCTGTTCGGCAAACCACGCCTCACCGAGGACCTTCATAGTCGTCTCCGGTGTGATGTCGCCGTCGCCGACCGCGACCCGCAGCCGGTCACGCAGCGCGAGTTTCAGTGCCCGTGTGGCCRCCGCCTTGGAGGTGCCGCCGCGTTCGACTTCGCGGCGTACCCCGTCATGGTCGCGGTAGAAGCAGCGTGCCCGGGAGCCCTTCGCCGTGGCGCTGTAGAAGATCTTTCCGCCGACACCGAGATCTAGACTGGGACGAGCCATGCCACACCGCCGCATCCTTCGGGAGTGGAACGAACGCCCTCATACTAGCCTGATCGTCCCGTACTTACCCCGTACTTTGAGTGATCAATAAGGGTGAATGGCGGCAAATGACGATGCTTGCCTGCAAGCATAATCCGCAGGTATCAGCATGTTTTCGCGAGTAGCGACGGATAACGAATCAATGGGATTGCTAATCCGTCGGTCGTGGGTTCGAGCCCCACCCGCCCCACCMCTCCTGACCTGGCCTTTTGCAGCGGCCAGGTGGCCGTGGAGATCAACAACGGGCCCTGGTGGTGACGTGCTGGTGACGTTGCGACCGCAACCATTTTCCGAGCCTCCTCCGCTGGTTGCGGAGAGTGGCCGTGGCTGGTGAGGGTGCCTCGGTGCCGGTCGATGCGGACGAGCTCTTGGTGGCCCTCGGCGGCCCCGCCGCGGTCGTGGGGATGGCCTGGTCTACCGGCTGTTTGACCGATCTTGACCGTGCGCGGTTGGTGTGGTCTCCCGCGCTGCTGGTGGATCAAGAGCCGATGCGGTCGGTGCGACCGGAGTTTGCTGCGAACCTGACCCGGGGTGTCCTACAGGTCGAGGCCAGGTCCGTTGGCGGGGGGTGGTGTGGGGTCGTCCAAGCTGTCGGGTTCCACCTGGCCGGGTGGGTGTCGGYGGGGGACGATGTCGGCGGCGGCTTTGGCCGCGGCGCGATCCGCGTCGGCGAAGACCGAGGTGTAGACGTCGCCGGTGAAGTGGACGGAGGAGTGTCCGAGGAGTTCGGAGACGACCTTGAGGTCCTTGGTGGCCCGGTAGGTGAGGCTGGCGGCGGTGTGCCTCAGGTCGTGCAGTCGGATCGGGGGCAGGGGGCCGAAGGCGAGCGCGGTCTGAATGGCGTCTTCGGGCATGAAATGCCGGGCGGCGAGCTGGTCGACGGTCCAGCTGTGTTCGGCGTGCTCATGGCGGATGGTGGCGAATCGGGTGATGAGCCGTTCGAAGCGTTGCGAGACGCCGTTGGGGGTGAGCCTGCTGCCATCGGGATGAGTGAACATCCGTCCGCTGTCGACCCAGGCCTTACYGTAAGCGGCGCGTTCCTCGTCTTGGCGCGCCTGCCAGGTGGTGAGGACGTTTTTTGTAGCCGGGTCCAGGCTGACAGTACGGTAGCCGGCGTCGCTTTTGGGTTCGGTGTATTCGTCGCCGTCCAGGTCGAGGTTGTCGTCGGCGCCGGAAACGGATCCGGGGAGGTTGTCGAGGATGTAGATACTGTCGTCGTCGATGTCGATTTCGGTCCAGCCGAGGGCGACGGCTTCACCGCGACGTAGGGCGCGGTGGGCGATGAGATGCCACAGTGGGTAAAGGCGGTCGGCGACGGTGAAGTCGAGGAAGGCA
This sequence comes from Frankia sp. CcI156, assembly GCF_001983015.1. Classification (NCBI taxonomy): domain Bacteria; kingdom Bacillati; phylum Actinomycetota; class Actinomycetes; order Frankiales; family Frankiaceae; genus Frankia; species Frankia sp. CcI156. The sequence continues at coordinate 1,758 of NZ_MOMD01000102.1, read as the reverse complement.
CCGGCCTGCTGCGGGGTCCAGACCATGACGGGGGAGGGCCGTTTACCGGTGCGTTCCCAGGCGGYGATCCGCGGTGCGGTCCAGACGAGCGGTCGGGGCTTGCGGGCCTTGGGTAGTTCGACGTGTTCGGCCGGATTGACGCCAAGTTTCTTACGTTTCACGGCGCTGTTGAGCGCGCTCATGGTGGTGGCGTGCACCCGGCGTAGCCGGGAGGCGCTGAGGGGCCGGCGGTGGTTGGGGTCGTCTTTGCGGACTTCGAGGAGGCGGACGAGCAGGGGTGAGCGTTTCCTGCCGTGCAGATCCCGGCCGATGAGCCGCATGGCGGCGTAGAGCTGTTCGATGTGGTGGTCGCGCAGGTCAGCGAGTCTGAGGTGTCCCAGGCCGGGTTTGAGATAGAGGCGGACGTGCTCCTCATACGAGCGGCGGGTGGACGCGGCGAGACTCGCCTTTCCATCGAGCCAGTCGTCGAGGTAGCGGGCGACGGTGAGCCCGGTGTCGTCGGGCCGCCCACCGCCATGGAGTTCGGCCAGGGAACCGGTCAACGCGACCTCGGCCTCCGTCTCGGTCTCGAACGGTCCGCCGGTGGTGCGCCGCCGCCGCCCATTGGGACCGGGTGGGACGTCGTGCATGTACAACCAGGAACCGTGGTCCGACCGRGGCAGTTTCGGACACCGGGCGCCGTAATCCTTGCCTGTCTGGGGATCGCGGCAGCCGCACCGTTTGAACACCGATCCCCTCACTGGACACCATCCGGGCAGCCTGTCCCGGGGGCTACCGCGGSCGAGGATGACGGGCAGCTGCGCCCAAGTTCATCGGACGCGGCTGGTGGGACGGGGCGGGGCATACGATTCATGCGCACCGACGGTCCGGGCTGGTGCCATCGCAGACGGCATCGTCGCGGCCCTCGGCAGAGACATCGTCGCAGGCGCAGGCATCCACATTGACATCGAGCGTGTCACCCTGGCATGGCCTCGGCATGGGGCTGTTGCGTTGTGAGGGGTAGGGCGTGCGAGGCTCTGGCCGGCCGGGCGGTCAGATGGCGCGGGCGAGCTCGGTGAGAACAGGCGACAGTATCGGGTGAGAATCGGCCTCGACGTCGAGTTCGTCGTAGCCGCGGCGGATGTTCTGGACTAGCCTGAGTTTCCTAGCTGGCGAATAACTTATGCCTCTTTGGCTATGATCGACGATCTGGTGTACGCCGGTCGACCTGCACCGTTGCGCGACCAGATCGGTGCGATTATGGCTTCAAAGGGTGTATTGTCCATATTGTGGCGTCGATCATCAAGAAGCGGCGGGGCGACCGGGTGTACCTGTGATCAGGACCGGCGGACGTCCATGGAGACCGGCGAACAGGCTGCCGATGATCTCATAATCCGTCGGTCGTGGGTTCGAGTCAGGCCTCTTCCAGCCAGTCGCCGCCGTGAAGCTCCGCTAACGAGGCCGTCAGCGCCTTCTGCGCATCGTCCTCGGTGGGAAATGGACCCCCGACGGCCCGCCGCCGCGATCGCGGCAGATGCCGCCACCACGGGGTTGGGAACCTCGCCGGGCGCGGACGCCCGGCGCTGCCTGTGATGTTCGCGGCGGTCTCGGTGCCGGAGTAGTTGGGAACCTCGCCGGGCGCGGACGCCCGGCGCTGCCCGCGGACTCACATGTGGCCTCACCTGGTGTGAGGAGTTGGGAACCTCGCCGGGCGCAGCCACGGGCTGACGTCCACACCCAGCACGATCCGGCCGTCGGCGGCCCGCGGCAGCGGCAGCC
>NZ_MOMD01000101.1:0-7718 GCF_001983015.1 Frankia sp. CcI156 | reverse complement strand
TACCTCATGCCCGATACAAGCGTCGGACACGGCCGGGTCATACCCGGACAGACCGGATGTGATCAAACAGACCCCGACCATTCAAGATCTGTAGCGAACGACGTCGCCACGACCCACGTCCTCATGAACAACTGCTATGCCGGCTATGCGCAGCGCAACGCAACGCCAGACAGTTGGCCGACCCGCTGGCCCGGCTCGACTCTCGCGAGAACCGTGGTCGTCGGAGGGACGAGCAGGGTTCCCGGTTATGTCGCCAGAGGCGATGGCAGGGCGTCATGCTCGTTGGCCGACTTGTCCCAATCCGGAGCCGTTGGGGAGCCGATCGGTTACGATCCGCTTGGGTTGCAGGGCGGGAGGTGATCCAGTTTGGCGGAGCCGGGAACGTCGGCACACTATGAGCGCCTCGCTGGCGCGTACGACCAGAACTGGACCTACAGCGACGTCTTCCTCGACTGGATGACCCGGGAGATGGCCGGGGCGCTCACCCTGACCTCCCACGATCGGATCATCGACGTCGGGTGCGGGACGGGACTGTACACCCGCCGGGTTTTCGAGATCGTCCGGCCGTCGACGCCGATCCTGTGCGCCGACCCGTCCGAGGGGATGCTGAGCCAGCTGCCTTCGGATCCCGGTTTTCGCCCGGTGCACGCCTCGGCGGAGCAGCTCGCCGGCGCGGCCAGCCCCGACGCAACGACGGCCGTCGGGCCCGGTTCACTCGACGTGGTGATGATCAAAGAGGCGATCCACCACGTGGCCCCCGCCGACCGTCCGCGGGTCATCGCCGGGCTCACAGGCCTTCTCGGCGACGGTGGCCGTTTCCTCATCGTGATGTTGCCGATCCGGATCTCGTACCCGCTGTTCGTCGCGGCCCTGGAGCGGTTCGAGGAGCTGCAGCCGGACCCTGCCGACATCGCGGACCACATGCGCGATGCGGGCCTGACCGCGAGTCTTACGTACCGCGACCACCCGTTGAGCATCCCGAAGGACCGGTACCTGGCGATGGTGCGCAGTCGGTACATGTCGTTGCTCTCGACGTTCGATGATGACCAGATCGAAGCAGGCGTGGCCGAGATCGACGCCCGCCATCCGGAACCGGTGCTGTTCTTTCCCGACCGGTTCGCCTTCGTRCTCGGTACCCGGAGGAGGACCGTCTCGTGACCGAGACCGTCGATGACCGTCTTCATCGGCTGCAGGGCGAGCTCAACGGTCATGATCGGATCGCGCGACATCTCGGCCTCGACTTCACCCGGCCGATCAAGTCGTTGAGTGACGGCTATCCGGAGAACACCGTCTCGCTCATCGGAAAGATCGCCGAACGGCTRCTGAAGCAGCTGTGGACCCATCGTGAGGTTCCGGGCGACCCGTCCGGCAAGGCGCTGAACGATCTGATCAAAGGTTGCCGGCCGCATATCCGCAGTACCAACATCATCAACGCGTTTACCGACATCCAGCGGCTTCGGAACCGTTCGTCGCATGACGGTTATGAGATCGCCGAGGAGGACGGCCTTCTCGCCGTGCGCCGGCTCCTGGACGTCTTGGACTGGTTCACCAGCACCGGCGTTACCGCGATCACCGGTGACGCGCCCGGCCTTGATCCGCTCGTCGAGCGGAAGGCCGAGTTCCTCTCGGGCCTGTACGCGACCCTGGGTTACAAGGCGATCAAGCGGTTCGAGCTGTCCGAGAGCACCGTCTACCAGCTGTTCTGCCGGCAGATCGGGTTGCAGGCCGAGTATGTGGAGATCATGCTCAGTCGCAGCCTGGAGGAGCTGAACCAGCTTCTCACTACGACCGGCGGCGAGATCCTCAGTACCCAGCTCCCGAAGCACACCCGGTTTCTGATCGTCGAGGACGAGCCGTCCGAGGATGTGGCGCCGTTCGCGGACGGTGAGATCCGCATCGTGGCCTACGAGCGGTTCATGGAGAGAATCGTCGACGTACCGTCGCATCTGTCCGCCCTGACGCTCAGCTACCCGGAGACGAGACCCCGTGACATGGAGCCGTTCAGGATCGCTGGGGATGTGCTGGAAACGGACCAGCACACCGGCGAGATGACGGTCACCGAGACGTTCGACGCCGGGGAGATCCTGCGCCGTCTCGCGGGAACCTCGGCGAACATCCTCGTCATTGGTGGTCCGGGCAGCGGGAAGACGACGCTGCTGAAGCAGCTCGCGGCGGACGGCTCGGAACCCGCACGGCATCGCTACCGCTTCTACCTGGACATGAGCCTGAAGGAACCCGAGGAGGAGTTCGGTGACTTTGTCACCCGGACCCTCAACCCGTACATGACGGTTCCGCGGAACCGGGTCTTCGACGTCTTCCTGTACCTGATCCGGGCCGGCTCCGTGCTGTGCGTGCTCGACGCGATCGATGAGGCGGTGCCGAACACGAGCCTGGAGGCGTTCCTCGGTGTGTTCTCCGACGTCTCGCAGGCGCTGTCGGCGGAGTCGACGGTCGTGATGTCGTCCCGCTACTCGTTCCTCGCCGACTCGCCCGAGGTCCGCCGGCTGCTGAACAGCTCGTCGCTGATCTCGGAGCAGCTCGTCCAGCAGCTGCACGCGAACGGCGTCGATCCGCTGGAGCTTCCGCAGTTCAGCGTGGTCCGACTCGGTGACCTGAAGCTGCACGCGGACGAGCGGGTCTACTCGGTCTCGCCGTTGGAACTGCGGCTCGCTCAGCAGACCGGCCAGCTCGCGCGGGGGCCCGCCGTGGATGCGGCCAGGCACCTCGCGGACCTGGTGCCGGCCCGCATCGGGCAGGTCCTGAACACCGCCGGGCTCGCTGATCTCCAGCCCAGGCTGGAGAGTTACTTCGGCCCGGCGTTCCTGGCCGATCAGGCGGTGTTMACTCTGGCGGACATCTGCACCCACGTCGGCATCGAATGCTTCGCCGAGGGACGGGTCACGCTGGAGACGTTACTGCTCGCGCCCCTGTTCCGTCCGGCCGGCGCCGGCACGGTGGCGTTGGTGCACACCGTTTTCCAGGAGTATTTCGCCGCGCGCTACCTGCGGACCGCGGCCGGACGGGAGGCCGCGGGCAGCAACGCCGAACCGATTCTGACCGAGCAGGTCCGGGAGTTCCTCGTCCACCTCGGCGCCGAGACGATCCCCGCGCCCCCGCGGACGCTGCCGGCAGCGACGTACCTGGTCGGGCCGAGCCACCGCCTCCTTCTTCGAAAGATCGAGAAGCCGGTGCTGTTCGACGAGTTCCCCGTGACGGTCGGGCAGTACAAGGCGTTCCTCGCCGCGGTCGCCGAGCAGGGCTGCGCGCAGTGGGATCATCCGGACACTCCGCCAGGCCACAGCCACGAACCATGGCAGGAACGCTTGCGCAACCCGGAGTACTTCACCGATCCGGTGTACGATAACTACCCGGCGAACTGCGTCAACTGGTGGAGTGCCTACGCCTTCGCCCGCTTCGAGGGCAAGCGGCTGCCGACCTGCGTCGAGTGGGAGGCCGCCGCCCGGGGCACGGATGGCCGGCTGTTCCCCTGGGGAGACGGCGTCGACCTGGCCGCGGTCAACTGCGCCGACGCGTGGAGCGGCCGGCCGTTGGTGACCTACGAGGTCTGGAAGCAGGAGATCGACGGCGGCCGGTTGCGGGACTGCGCCCCGACCCCGGTGACCGATCATGCGGCGAACCTGTCCCCGTTCGGGGTGCACGGCATGTCCGGCAACGTGTGGGAATGGACCGAGACCGTGTTCGACGGGATCAACTCCGCGGTGATCTGCGGCGGCTCCTACGACAACCCGTACCGGGCGGTGCAGACTTCGTCGAAGGCCCTGTACCTACGTCGGGGCAGCAGTAACGCCGTCGGGTTCCGCTGCGTGCGGGAGGTCGCGTGACCATGACCGGCGAGCCGGACAGCGGGCAGCGGTTCGGCCGGATCGTCGACCGCCAGCCGCTGGGCAGCGGACCCCACCGGGTCACCGCCACCTACCTGGTTCGCGACGACGAGACCGGCGAGATCCACGGCTTCGACTACAGCGACATCGTCACCGAAGGATTCCGCACGATCATCGTCGGGGAGCGTGTGCGTTTCGAGGTCGACCCGTCCACCGGCCGAGCTCACTTCGTGATCAGACTGGACCTTCCGGAGGTCGACGAATTCTACCGGTAGACCAGCCGGGACGGCATTCCTTCGTGGTCGTCTGTCCCGCCTTCCTCACCGGCACCCCGGACTGGCCGGAAGGTCCGCTGCCGTTACGCCACAAGGAAATCGAAGCGACCACCGCCGCACGCAGCACCTATTTCAGCGCCGCCTGCGCACGCATCCTCTACGGCACGCCTGACCGGCCGAGTCGCTGGCAGCGCACCGCACCCACCGGCGAGACGGACAGCCCGATCTTCGGGACGGAGATCCTCCTACCCGACCCGGACCGGCCGGATCGCGCCTTCGTCATCGTCCATGTCCATATCCAGACCGGCGGGTCCGAGCTCCTCGACGTCCTGCGCGCCGTCGCCGGCCGGCGCGGCAGTGCGACCCCACCCCCCGACCTCGGCTCGGCGCTGCCCACCTGGGCCCGCCTGGCGCCGTCGGCCCGAAGGTTCACAATCGCCTTCCTGACCTTCCCCACCCTTCCCGAAGCCGACCCGCCGCGACCCGTTGACGCCGCCCGAATCGACTCTTGGTCGACCGCGGACACCTGGCTGTGGCATCTCGCATCCCGTACCGCCAACGCCGACTACCCGCCGGATCCCGACCACGCCGACCAGCTCCTCGACGGACGAGTGATTCTCTCCGCAGACTGGCGCGGGCTCGTCACCCGGGACGGCGCCGCCTTTCTCGGTCTACGCCCCGACGACGGCGCCGACGATGCGTTCTTCGGCTTCGCCCAGCTCTACGCCCACACCACCTACCTCGACGCGGTCCTGATCGGCATGATCCAGAACGTGGCCATCAYCGAGATGATCGCCGAGGCGGCCCGCGCGTTCGAAGCCCAGGACCTTACCCGTCATCTTGCTCGTCTCGAAGAACGGGCCGCGYGATTCCGCAACATCTACTGGCTCCGGGACGCCAGCGCCCACGGCCCGGCGAACGACATCCTCACCGCCTATCAGGCACAGCACCATCTGCCCGAGCGGTTCGACGCCGTGCTCACCGAGATCGTCGACCTGAACCGGATCGCCCAGACCCAGGAGGGGCAGCAGGTCGGCGCGGCGCTCGGCGTCATCACCGTCGTCGGCCTGCCCTTCGGCGCCGCCTTCGCGGTACTCCAGGTCCTCGGCGTGAACTCGGCGCGAGACCTCCTCATCGGCGTGCTCGCCGCGCTCGCCGGTTCCGGCGCCCTGCTCCTCACCCGGTTCGGCCGGCTCCTGCTCCGTTCTCTCCGGTAACCGGAGTAACGGGCTCCCGAAGCCGAGCGGAACCTCGGCCACGCCCCGGAAAGGGACGCTCCGTCGCCAGCGCACCGGGATGGCGGCGGAGTTTGATACTGCGGCCGCACAGTTGACTGGACGGCCACGGCAGACGCCACAGCAGACATTGAACGGTGCGAAGCCAGTCGAAGTTTTCGACAATCCGCTGGCAGGGCATGTGTCGCCATGACCACTTGATTCCGCCCCAATCTCGCGCGAAGGGGTAGCGCGACAACGGGGAATGACCCGACAGTGGAACCAGCGGAGGAGGTGAGTCCGACGAGCCCGACGAACCGACGCACTCTCATCGGCGGCAGCATGGCAGCAGCCGGCCTGTTCGCCACCGCGGACACCGCGGCGGCGATCTCCGACCGCATCGCCGAATCGGCTKTGGCTCCTCGCACCCTCCGCGAGATCGAACGGGACGTGCACGACATCGCCGCGGCCTATACCGCCACACCCGCGGGCCTGCTGGTGCCCCGGGTCGAAACGGGCTGGCTCGCCGTAGAACGGCTCCTCGACGGCCGGGTCCGCGGCCGGACCCGCACCACCCTGGACACCCGCGCAGGCCAGTACGCGCTCTACCTCGCGTTGACCGCTAACGACCTCGGCCACACCCWGGCAGCCGACACCTACCTCGACCTCGCCGGCCAGCACGCAGACGAGGCCGGGGATCGGCTCCTCGCGGACTGCGTCGCCGTGCTCGACAGTTCGTTCGCGTTCTTCCGTAACCAGCCGCACCGCGCCCAAGCCGTCGCCGCCGAACGGCGCCAGGACGCCCACCCCTACGCCCGGCCCATGCTCGGCGCCTGCGAGTCCCGCGCCGCGGCCCGTGCGGGCGATCCGGCGGCAGCCCGCCACGCCCTCGACGACATGTGGGCAAACCTGTGGACCGGTGGCCCTCTGCCCGGAACGGTCGCCGTTGACGAGGATCAAGCCCTCGCCCAGAGCGCGGCGATCCTCTCTCAACTCGCCGATCCCGCGAGCGAGGAGCACGCCCGGCGCGCTATCGCGGCCTACGCGGATTCCGGGCGTGCCGGGAACCTCGGGGGGTCATACAACGCCCTCGCACGCAGCTACCTACGCCGACCCGAGCCGGACCCCGAACGGGCCGCCGATGCCGCACGCTCCGCGCTGGCCGCTGTCGGGGAACAGCGAACGAGTTGGGTTGTCGACGTCGCCGGGCAGATGTGGCGGCAGATGGACGCCCGCTGGCCCGCCCTGCCCGCAGTCCACGACCTGGGGGTACTCGTCCAGGCCGCCGAACGGCCCGCACTTCCTCCAACCGCCACCTGAGCCGTATCCGAACATCCGTTCGTACGAGGCGCACAATGGGCGGGTGCGTCTCACCGTCGATCGTGACTCCTTGGCCAGCCTCGTCCCCTGGGCCGCCAGAATCCTCCCCGGYCGGGCAACCACCCAGCTCCAGGTCCTCGCCAGGCTCTTCCTCGAAGCGGGCGAGCATGCGCTGAAGGTCAGCGCCTACGACTACGAGGTGGCAGCCCGCGCCRCCGCGGGGCGGGCGCGGCCCTCACCCTCGACGGCCCGCTTCCCTTCGAGCTCCTGCCCGGTGACGAGCTCGGCCGGGATCTGCTGTCCCGGCGGCGGTTACACGATCTGCGGCACAGCTCGGCCTCGATCCAGCTCGCTGAGGGGGTCGACATCACGCTCGTCTCGAAACGCCACGGGCACAGCTCTACCCGGATCACGGGGGATCTGTACGCCCATCTGTTGCGGTCGACGGGCCGGGCCGCAGCGGAGGCAATCGCGAATGCAGTTCCCCGCGCCCACGTGCCGCCCACAACGATCAAGGAGCATTCCGGGGATAGGGAGAGAAATGCTTAGCTGCAGGTCAGACATCCCATGGTTTTCGTTGTCAAGCGGCGACGTCGAGTGTTGCTTTCTGTGTCCATGCGGTTGCCTCACTGTAGGGGGTGTGGGTCTTGAGGCAGCCGTGCAGGATTCCGACGAGCCGGTTGCCGAGCTGGCGCAGCGCGGCGTGGTGCGACGTGCCGCGCGCGCGGRTCGCGTCGTAGTACGACCGGGCGCCCGGGGATGCGCTCAGGGCCGAGAGCGCCTGCTGATGTAGCGCGTCGGCGAGCCGGTTGTTGCGTGCGTAGCGGGCCAGGACCGTCTTCTTCTTCCCGGAGGCGCGGGTGATCGGGCTCGTGCCGGCGTAGTTCTTCCGTGCCTTCGCGTCGGCGTAGCGCGTCGGGTCGTCACCGAACTCGGCGAGCACCCGGGCCGCGAGGACCGGTCCCAGGCCGGGCTGGGACAGCAGGATCTTCGCGTCCGGGTGCTGGTCAAAATGGTCCGCGACCTGCTCCTCGAGCCGGGCGATCTCGCCGTTGAGGGCTGCGAGC
>NZ_MOMD01000100.1:0-8074 GCF_001983015.1 Frankia sp. CcI156 | reverse complement strand
ACGCGCGGCGCCCCGAACGACCACTAGAGACGATCAAGAGCCTTGCTTGCTAACCGACAACTTTGCCGGGGCCCTGCACCTTCCCCGGAGGCGGTAGGTGATCGAGTATCCGAACCATCCCCATCTGGTCCGGGCTCAGGCTCAATGACCACGACAACCGCACTCCGATCGAGGAGCATTCGCGAACCAGCGCGATGCTTCGCGCGGTCACGTCAGCCGGGAGTCCTGACAGGTCGACGGCCTCAGCCAGCCGCACACCGGCGACGGGCACACGCCGCAGAAGCGATCCCAGTTCGTCAGGAGCAGGGAGCCCGGTCCAGTCCGCACCGAGGACCAGCACCGCGGCGCCCGGTCGCCCGCCCGCCGGGCGGCGCCCGTGGCGGTCGGCCAGCGCCCTGAGTCCGTCGATATCCAGCAGGGCGCTCATCGGGATGCCGCGACCTCTCTGCCGTCGACAAGCTTCCGGCGGTACGGGTCGACCTCGAGCGCCAAGCTCACGTAGCGCCCTTCGTCCTCGAAGGCGAGACCGCGKTCGACGAAGTAACGAAGGATCTTCCGGGCTTCCTCGTCGGTCACGACTTGGCCGCCGTCGGCGAGCCGTCGGCGCACGCCCTCCCACCCGGCTCCCTGGAAGAGACCGAGGTATACATTGCTTTGCAGCTCGTCCAACTCGATGACCTCTTCAGGCCAGCTTGCCCGCTGGTCCTCGATGACCACCCGGCCCTGGTCGTCGATCCAATACAGAAGCGTGCTCCTTGGATAGGCCTCGGCCCAGTTTCTGACTGCCTGCTTCAGGTCGTCCTCCAGCGGCCCCGCGATCCCTCGCGTACTGCCGTCGAAAAGGTAGACGAGATCATACAACTCGCCTTTTGGAACATTATAGATAAGTTCATAGAAGCGCGCCGGCGTGCGGAACATGAATCCAAGGGAAGGATCATCGAAATAGGGACTGAACCTCTCCAGTGCAATGCGCCACGCGCCGGTTGGCGGCTGGAGGTGTTCCAGTGATGCCATTTTCCTCAGCAGGCTCTGATAATCTTCGTCGGTCTCCCCAGGGAATCCGTACAGGATGTTCCAGGTGACGCTCAGGCCGAGATCCATGCCATCTCGCAGCATACGCACGTTGTGCGCCGAACTCACGCCCTTTTCCATCAGCCGAAGCACGTGGCTGCTMAGGCTCTCGATGCCCGGCTGGACGAAGAGCACGTTCGCGTCCCTCAGGCGGCCCAGCTGCTCGCGGATCATGTTCGACTTGATCTCGTAGTGAATCCTCAGATCACAGTCGAGGGCCGCCAGCTCCGGCATCACCTTATCGATGTAGCCCATGTCGAGAATGTTGTCGACCATCACCACGTCGAGAACGCGGTGCCTCGACGCCAGGTCCCGGACCTCGTGCGCGATGCGTTCGGGAGCCTTGCTCCGAAAGTTAATGTTCGATCCGTTCAGGCCGCAGAAGGTGCACTGGTGAACTTCGCCCCACCAACAGCCACGGGATGTCTCGAGAACCGCCATCGGCCGGATGCCGGGGCCGAGCGACGAATTCTCGAGCGCCTGGAAGTAGCCGTCGTAGTCGGGGGCTGGCACCACGCCGAAGGGCACGGACGACTCGGCGGGTGGGTTCGTGACCGTCATCCCGTCGGACCGCCAGCTGAGGCCGGGTATGTCGGCGACACTCGCACCTGCGGCGACACACCTCAGCAGCGCGGGCAGCGACCGTTCGCCTTCACCACTGATCACGAAGTCGAGCTGATCGAAGTTCCGGTGCAGGGCCGGCCCCTGCGGCCCGTCGCAGTTGCTGCCGCCGATCACCGTGAGGACGCCCGGCGCGACTCTCTTGATCTCCCTCGCGAGCGCGAGTGACGGAACGTTCTGCATGAAAGTGCTGGTGAATCCGACGATGTCCGGTGGATCGGCGGCGATCTCGGCCGCCAGCTGCCGGATGAACGTCCGGGAGTGTCGCTGCATCTCGACGGGAACCTCCGCGTCGACACCCTGCGCGTCGAGAAGCTGCGCGTACTCGTCGACACGGTAGCTCGCGACGTCATACAGCGCGGGAGCGAAGACCCAGTCGCCGACGCCCTGAAAGACCTGGACCGCCACCTTGCCGTAGTCCGCCACGCCGATGGCTCCGCCGCTAGCGCACATCAGGTGCTCAGCCCACCGGAAGTTTCCGTACAACTCGTCCACGGACCAGCCGGGCGCCTGTTCGCGGACGGAAGGCCCGAGTACTCCCAGCGCACTGGACGGTGTGTCAAGTCCCTGCCATGGCATGGCGATAAGGAGAAGCCTCATTAGATTCCCACCTCGAATTTCGGTCGCTAGAAAGACACGGCGCGCTCGTGCGCCGAGACGCCCACGCCCGCGGCGCCGGCAGGATCCGTTGCCGGCCGAGCCGGAGATGACGCGGTCCTCACACCCAGATCGTGGGTACGCCTCGGCCAAGGGACCTCAGGAGGCTCTCCTGTGCTTCCGGTGCTCCGACGGAGATCCGTACGCCATACCCCGGATAGGGGCGGACCCTGATTCCTGCCTCCGCCAGGTCCTGCGCGAAGGAGTCGGCCGCAGCGGCCAGGGGGAGCCAGACGAAGTTGGCGCGAGAAGGCAGCACCGGCAGACCCGACCACCGGAGACCAGCGGTCAGTTCGTCTCGCGACACGGTCACCGTGTCCAGGCGACCGCGTAGCTCACCCTCGCTGTGCAGGGAGAGGATCGCCGCCTGCTCCGMGATGTGGGTGACCCCAAAGGGAAGACCGGCCTTGCGGACGGTCACCATGATCCGCTCCGGGCCCGCGGCGTAGCCGATCCGCAGGCCCGCTAGCCCGTAGGCCTTCGAAAAGGTCCGGAGCACGACGATGTTGCGGTGCCGRCTGAGAACATCCGGAGTACCCGKGGGATTCTCGCCGCGATCGAACTCGACGTAGGCCTCGTCGAGCACCGTGAGGACGTCGCCCGGCAGTGAGCGCAGAAAGGAGTCCAGACGATGGCGATCAATGACCACGCCGGTTGGATTGTGGGGAGAGCAGAGAAGAATCACCCTGGTGCGCGGGCCGACCCGCGCACGTATCTCGTCCAGGTCGTGATCACCGGTAGACGTGAGCGGAACGTGAACGCTCGTGGCCCCGCTGATGGCGACCAGGAGCGGGTAGGCGTCGAAGCCCGGCCACGCGTAGATGACCTCGTCGCCGACGCCRCACAGTGCGAGAAGAATCTGTTGGAGTACCCCGGCGCTTCCGGGGCCCACCGCCACCGCGTCTGGGGAGACGTGCAGGTGCTTCGCGATCTCCTCTGTGATGGTCCGTGCCGTCGGGTCGGGGTAACGGGCCAGCCGGCTGAGGCCATCTTCGATGACCGAGAGCACTGTGGGCAGTGGGGGAAGCACGAGTTCGTTGCTTGACAGGTCGAACCGCCCGGGCTCGTTTGCCGCCGTGTTCGCGGGCTCTGTGCTCCGATAGGCCGTAACGTCCCGCAGCGGGTCACGGCCGGCGAATCTCACTTTCACCGTTTGGGACTCCTGAGATCACGAGGGAGCATCGCCTGCGTCCCTGCACTTCTGCTGGTACCTGTCCGCTGTGCTCGTTGACCCTCCTCCCGAATCCCGAGACCCCGTGCAGAGGTTGGGCGGCAGGGTCTAGGCCGCTTCGGCSGCACGCGACTCTCGGATGGCGAGCAACTCGTATAGGAGTTCGTGAACCGGCGCGCTCAGACCTGCGTCGTGGGCCAGCCGGACAGCGGCCCCGGTCCACGCGTCCAGCTCCGACCGCCTACCGGTCAGGATGTCTCGCTGAAGTGAGGTGGTGACCCCGGCTGATTGCCTGTCCACCAGTCCCATCGCCGTGTCCACGGCGTCGTCGGGCAGGAAGATTCCCAGCCCGAGACCGGCCTCGTAGATCTCCCGCATGCCGGCGATCAGGAGCTGGCGAGTACCGCTCCGAGAACGGAGTTCGCCGATGGTCGCGCCGCCGGTGGCGGCTCCGAGACTGCCGACCGGCACCACCATCAGGAACTTCGCCCACAGGGTGGCCCAAATATCGTCAGGCTCGGTAACCGTCACCTGGGATTCTCGGAAGAGCTCACGAAGGCGCGTCACCTGCCTTGATGCCTGGCCGTCCCACGCGGTGAAACTTACCTCGCAGGTGGTGCCGGCGTGTCTAATCTCGCCAGGACCGGCCATCGTCGCCGCGATCCTTATCGTTCCGGGCAGCACGCGACGGCGGCCAATCCTCGCCGCGACCTGGCCGGGAGCGTCGACCCCGTTCTGCAGAGTGAGGACCGCGGTATCCGGGCCGACCATKAGGCCCAGCGATTCGACGGCATCGGAAAGCTGTCCCGTCTTTACGCAGAGCAGAACGAAGTCGACTCTTCCGATGTCGTCAGGGTGGTCGGAGGCGCTTACATCCGGCACCGACCAGCAACCTGAGTCATCCATTACCCGCAGCCCGTTCTTCTGGAGCGCGGCGAGGTTCTCGCCCCGGGCGAGGAACTCCACCTCGTGACCGGCGCCGGCCAGGCGGCCGCCGAGATACCCACCGACCGCGCCCGCGCCTACCACCGCGATCCTCGGTCCGCCTGCTCGTGCCGTCATCGCTGATCGCTCACGGGAGACGACCGGCGGGGGGTAATTCCGCGGCCGTGGCATACGGTGCTCATCGCGGCAACCGCTCCCGGACCCGGATGGGGAGCGCTCTGAGCCCCCGGCTGAGCGAGCTGTCGGCGAGCCACTCCACCTCGTCCTGACGGACTGCCAGCTCGAATCCTGGCAACCGGCGCAGCAGCGTTGTGAAGGCGATGTCTCCTTGAAGCCGGCCGAGGGGGGCACCAACGCAGAAGTGCGCGCCGTGGCCGAAAGCCAGATGGTGGTTCGGGGATCGGGTGACGTCGAACCGCTCCGGCTCGTCATATGCCTCCGGATCGTGCCCCRCGCTGGACAGCGAGAGATGCACGAAGCTCCCCCTGGGAATTTCTGTTCMGGCGAGCCGCATGTCCTCGACGGCGACCCGCATGGATGCCCAGGCGGCCGAACCCTCGAAGCGCAGCATCTCCTCGACCGCGGCGGGAATCAGCTCGGGAGTGGTTCGGAGCAGGTCGAGCTGGCCTGGGTGGCCGAGTAGCAGAGCAGTCCCATTTCCTATCAGGTTCGCGACCGTCTTGTGGCCCGCGATGAGCAGGAGGAGAATGGTGGAGAGGAGTTCGCGTTCACTGAGTGCGTCACTGTCTGCCGCCCTTACGAGCTCACTGRGCAGGTCCTTCCGCAGATCCGTGCGGCGTCGGRCCACCAGCCGGGTGAAGTAGTCGGTGAATTCCTCGGTCGCGGCCTTCAGCTCGGACTCCGCGTGCTGGAAGGGATCCTGGCTGAGAATGTAACCCCACTCGAGAAAGAGTGGTCTGTCCTGGACAGGTATCCCGAGATACTCGCAGATGACAGTGAGTGGAAGCGGCAGGGCAAACGCGCCGAGGAGGTCGATCTCACCGGGCGCGGGGAATGTGTCGATGAGATCGTCGACGACATCCTGGATGCGGGGGCGGAGGTCGGCGATCGCGTTCGGCAGAAATGCCCGGCTGATCGGCCTCCTCAGCCGGGCGTGGTCGGGAGGGTCCGCGAATCCCAGGTTACGCACCATGAGGAGGCTGCTGGACAGAGCCCTGTCGCGAAACCTGGGAGGTAGGTTCTCCGCTTCCTTGGACAGGCGCGAGTCGGTGAAGGCCTCCGCCACGGCCCTGTGGCCGAGAACGGCGTATGCCTCACTTCCCGGAGGATAGTTAATCTGGTGGACGGGGCATTTCGATCTGAGCTCGGCGTTCGTCGCGTGCGGTGATGGGCCAGGATTGAGGAAGAACTCCGAGGGCAGAACCTCTGGCACCTTCGGCTCCTGGACCGCCGGACGAATGCTACCTCCCGCCACTGCAGGTATTATCCAGACCACGTCACTTTCCTCGACGCGGGTCTCGAGATTTTCCAGGCCTCTGATGTCGTTGTCATTTCGATAGACGTTGATATACCGTCGGACCGACCCCTGGCCGTCCATGATCTTGTCGATGAGCCCGGGCAGGCACTCGTTCAGGTCGGCGAACACCTCGCGAATGTTCTCGCCMTTGGYAGCGACCTGCCGCTGCCCGCCGGACAGCGCCCGGAAGGYCGCTGGTATCTTGATGGTAACCATGGGCGGTGGAAGACCCTCGCGAGCGCCGTTCTGCGTTCCGTTCATCCTGTCTCCTCCTCTGGCCTGTACCGAGGCCACGCGATTGACGCGTCGTGTCTTCCGAGGCCGCCGCGGTGGACCGTCATCCCAGTCCGAACTCATCCCGGATCTGCGACGGGATGTGTAGGTCGAGCTCTGCGCACCGCTCTGGCCCTGCTTTCCATGCGGCGACCCGGTGTGYGAGGCCCTGACGGCCCGCGTGGACATACCAGATCAGGTTGACCGGCCAGGAGGACTGACGGAACAGGTACTCATCCATCCGGGTCKRCYTCTCGCTCAACCGCTGCGTCCGCTCATGCTGAGGTCCGATCTCATGCCAGTTCGGATGAGAATGAATCGAGCCGATCAGCTCGAGACCCGCCGCCTCGTGCTTTTTCACCGCCTGAAAGACGTCCTCGCCGGAGCACCAGAACCCGCGGCCGGGGTTCCTGTACACGTCGCCGAACTGCGGTGCGATTACATCTTCGAACTCGGCTATCACGTCCGCGTCGCTGTCGCGCACATTCTTCACGAATTYGATGTCGCCGATCGTGATCCCGTGGCGATTGTCGACACCGAACAGGAGGCCGGAGGCACGCGGTAGATGAGWTGGCACACCATCGGCGTTCCTACTCGCCAGGCACCGCTGATACTCCTCCACCGCGTGGTCGACGAAGCGCTTCGCGGGTTCGGGCTCGATGTAGGCTTCGTTCGACATCCTCGTGATCATCCCTGGGCTGGCCGTCCTGTCCTTCGGTTMATGACCTGGAGTACGCTACGTGCTGGTGGTTGAAGCCTACGTACGATGATCTCCGGCCTCCGATCAGCCGATTAGCTTGTCCGGATTCTTGTTCCGGCGTGACCAGGTCTTCCGTGCCTACCTGGTGAAGAGTTCCCGAGAATGGGGTGCACGAATTCAGGGCATCGGAAAGTGAAGACCTCCGATGGTCTATTCGGGCGGTACGAATTGACGCGTCTTCTGACGGTCAGTCGAYGCCTAGCGACACGCTACACCTGGCGATGGCGCATGACAAGGCCAGCGCAATGCTCGACTCATCGAGAGGCGGGAATTGCGATCTCTTCCGGCTACTGAAAGTAAACGCGGTCCGTGACCCTTTGCGCATCCCATTAAGCGGATGTCGATATCTTCCGGCACGTCGATATCGGTATGTCGAGGGCCGACGCCGCAGCTAGCCTGGGCCGACTCCCGGGCTCTGATCGTCGCGTCCCCTCTCATCGATGGCGTATAGATGAGAGCTTCCTGTAGCTGCCTGCGGGCTCCGGTGACCTGTGATGTCATCAGTAGTAAGCAATGAAGTTCGAAGGGCTCTGCCTTCGGTCGGCGTCAACCTTGGGCGTCGCCCTCGTCTGGCGAGTAAGGTGCTTCCGCTGAACGCTCGGGTCGTGAAAGTTCCCACTGAACTTTCCTCACCTTGTGAATTGGGAATGTGTGATTTGGACAATTGCCAGCCACTGTTTCGACGCCTTGCTCRTATGGGTGGCCGGATGGCCKGGCCGGGAGGACGCAGATCCTCTCCACTGCTGATCCGGAGTAGAGGCTCCCGTTGACCGGTCCGGAGCSGGCCCGTTCCGCCGGCTGATCYGGACGGCGGCCGACCGCGGTGCGACGACGGAGGCAGACGGCTGCTGGCTCGGCAGTGTTCGTCCGCGGCTGCTGGTTCGCCCGTCGCTGATCGCGATCTACGGGTTACCAACCTGATCCGGCGTCCAAACCGGCCGGCTGCTCTGGGTGTTTCGCTCGGCGGACGCCCGGATCGGCGACTCGCCAGCCTGGTTGCTCACGCCGGCCGCTACCCGGCGACGGTGGACCGACCAGGTGCCGAGCGTGGGCGGCATCCAGTCCCGATCTGATCCTCGTTGGCGGCACCGTCCAAGAA